>JAYRLF010000114.1:0-10902 GCA_041905385.1 Allosphingosinicella sp. | reverse complement strand
CGCTCCTCGGCGGCATAGTCCGGCGCCGGCGCCGCCGCCTGGGTGCAGGCGGCGAGCGCGAGCGACAAAGCGAGCGCGGCCCGCCTCAACGGCTGATCTTCTCCCCGGCCTCGGCCTTGCGGACGAGCAGGTCGGACAGGCTGAAGCCGTCCATCCGATCCTGTTGGTTGCGCAGGCCCTCGACGATCTTCGCCAGGCCTTCGGTGTCCGCCCAGAACATCGGCCCGCCGCGATAGACCGGCCAGCCATAGCCGTAGACCCAGACCACATCGATGTCGGAGGCGCGCTGCGCCATGCCTTCCTCGAGGATCTTCGCCCCCTCGTTGACCATCGTGTAGAGCGTCCGCTCCACGATCTCCTGGTCGCTGATCTCTCGCTTCTCGACGCCGGCCTTGTCGCGATACTCCTCGATCACCTCGGCGACGACCGGCGACGGCGTCGGCCGGCGCTTCTCGTCATAATCATAATAGCCGGCGCCCTTCTTCTGGCCCCAGCGCTCCATCGCGCAGAGCTTGTCGCGGATATTCTCGATCCTGCTCGGATCGCGGTGCCAGCCGATGTCGACGCCGGCGAGATCGGCCATCTGGAACGGGCCCATCGGCATGCCGAACTCGACATGGACCCGGTCGATCTGCTCGGGGGTCGCGCCTTCGAGCAGCAGCGCATTGGCCTGGACTTGGCGCGGCATCAGCATGCGGTTGCCGATGAAGCCGTGGCAGACGCCGGCGACGACCGCGACCTTCTTGATCCGCTTGGCGACCTGCATCGCCGTCACCAGCACGTCCGGCGCGGTCTTCGCGCCGCGCACGACCTCGAGCAGCTTCATGACATTGGCCGGCGAGAAGAAGTGCAGGCCGAGCACGTCCTGCGGCCGCGAGGTGGTCGCGGCGATTTCGTCGATGTTGAGATAGGAGGTGTTGGAGGCGAGGATCGCGCCCGGCTTGGCGATCCGGTCGAGCTTGGTGAAGATCTCCTTCTTCACGTCCATATTCTCGAACACCGCCTCGATGATGAGGTCGCAGTCGGCGAGATCGTCCATGTTGAGCGTCGGTGTCAGCAGGCCCATCGCGCCTTCGACCTGGTCGGCGGTCATCCGGCCCTTGGCCGCGGTGGCCTCGTAATTCTTGCGCATCAGGCCGGTGCCGCGATCGAGCGCCTCCTGCGCCATCTCGACGATCGTCACCGGGATGCCGGCCGACAGGAAGTTCATCGAGATGCCGCCGCCCATCGTGCCGGCGCCGATCATTCCGACCCGCTTGATCTCGCGCGGCTTCGTCTCCTCGGGCAGGCCCTCGATCTTGGCCGCCTTGCGCTCGGCGAAGAAGAAATATTGCTGGGCCCTGGCCTGGGTGCCGCTCATCAGCTCCATGAACAGCCGGCGCTCGTCCTGGACGCCTTCGGCATAGGGCTTGGCGACCGCCGCCTCGATCGCGCGGACATTATATTCGGGCGCGTCGAAGCCGCGGAACTTGCGGGCATTGGCCTTGCGGAACTCGTCGAAGACGGCCGGATTGGCGCGGGCCTCGGCAAGTTTGTCGTCGCGTTCGCTAGTCTTCGGGATCGGGCGGATGTCGCGCACCTCCTCGGCGAAAGCGACGGCATGCTGCTCGAGATCGCCTTCGATCAGCCGGTCGACCAGGCCGAGGCCGTGCGCTTCCTTGGCGCCGATCGGATTGCCGGTCGCGGCCATTTCGAGCGCCTTGGGGACGCCGGCGACCCGCGGCAGCCGCTGCGTGCCGCCTGCGCCGGGCAGCAGGCCCAATTTGACCTCGGGCACGCCCAGCTTCGCCGACGGGACCGCAACCCGGTAATGGCTGGCGAGCGCGACCTCGAGGCCGCCGCCAAAGGCGGTGCCGTGGATCGCGGCGACCACCGGCTTGGTGCAATTCTCGATGATGTCGACCACCATCGGCAGCATCGGCATCTGCATCGGCTTGCCGAACTCGGTGATGTCGGCGCCGGCGAAGAAGGTCTGGCCCTGGCAGATGATCACCACCGCCTTGACCGCCTCGTCGCCATCGGCCTCGCCGATCGCCGCCACCAGTCCTTCGCGGACGGCATGGCCAAGCGCGTTGACCGGCGGATTGTTGGAGGTGACGATCAGGACGTCGCCATGACGCTTGGTCGAGATGGGGCTCATATCGGCTTGTCTCCGTGGATCAGAATGCGGTGCGGCCATACACCTGGAAGTTAAACGGGTGCGAGATGGAAAGGCCGCCGTCGACGACCAAAGCGTGGCCGTTGACGTAGCTCGACTCGTCCGAGGCGAGGAACAAAGCCGCATTGGCGATCTCGATCGGCTCGCCGCCGCGCTTGAGCGGGTTAAGGTGGCCGATCTTGTCCTCCTTCCCGGTCGAGCGGGCCATGTCGTAAATGCCTTTGGTCATGCCGGTCTCGATCAGGCCAGGGCAGATCGCGTTGATGCGGATGTTGGAATCGCACAGCTGGGTCGCCGAGACCTGGACCAGATTGATCACGCCCGCCTTCGACGCCCAATTGGCCGCCCGGGGGGCGCGGGCGCGATGGCCGGCGACGGACGCCGTGCAGATGATCGAGCCGCCGCCGCGCGCCTTCATCACCGGACCGGCATGCTTGATCGCGAGGAACGGCCCGATCAGGTTGACGCGCAAGATCTCCTGCCAGTCCTCGACGCTCTGCTCGTAGAGCGAGGCGAGGCCGCCGGAGATGCCGGCATTGGCGAAGAAGATGTCGAGCCCGCCATGCTCGCGGACGGCGAGGTCGACGAGATTGGCGACATCCTCCTCGCGGCCGGCATCGGCCGCGACGACGCCTTCGCCGGCGGTGACGTCGGCGGCGATCACGACCGCGCCCTCGCGCGCGAACAAGGCGGCGGTGGCGCGGCCGATACCGGAGGCGGCGCCGGGGACCATCGCGACTTTCCCACCACGACTAATTTCCCCTCCGCGCCCCGGCGACGGCGGGGGTCCAGTCCTGGGTCCCGGCCTTCGCCGGGAAACGATTTCTAAAGCCCCACCCCGATCGTGCTGCCGCCGTCGACGACGATCGCCTGTCCGGTCATGAAGGTCGACGCCTTGGAAGCGAGGAAGACGGCGGCGCCGGCAATCTCCTCCGGCTCGCCGATCCGCTGCATCGGCGTGTGCATCGTCACCATCTTCAGCGTATCCGGATTCTCCCAGAGCGCGCGGGCGAAATCGGTCTTGATCAGGCCGGGCGCGATGCAATTGACCCGGACCTGAGCGTGACCGAACTCGGCGGCGAGGTTCCGGGCGAGCTGGAAATCGGCCGCCTTGGAGATGTTGTAGGCGCCGATCACCGGGGAAGCCTTGAGGCCGCCGATCGAGCTGACGATGATGATCGAGCCTTCCCGGCGCGCGATCATGTCGGGCGCGACCATGGCGATCAGCCAATGGTTGGAGAGGATGTTGTTGTCGAGGATCTTGCGGAACTGATCGTCGCTGATCCCCGCCATCGGCCCGTAATAGGGATTGGAGGCGGCGTTGCAAACGAGGATGTCGATCCTGTCGAGCTGGCGGCGGGTCTCGTCGGCGAGATGCTGCAATTCCTCCTTGGACGAGATATTGGCGGCGATCACGATGGCGGTGCCCTCGCCATGCTTGGCGTTGATCGCATCGGCGACCTCGGCGCAGGCCTCGGCCTTGCGCGAGGAGATCACCACCTTGGCGCCCTGGTCGGCCATCGCCTCCGCGATCGCCCGGCCGATGCCGCGCGACGAGCCGGTGATGATCGCGACCTTGCCGGTCAGATCGAACAGAGACATTTCCCCTCCTCAGTCGAAGATGACGACGGAGCGGGCGGCTTCGCCCGTCCGCAATTTCTGAAGCGCGCCGTTGATCTCGCCGAGCGGGATCCGCTCGGCGATCAGGCTGTCGAGGTCGAGCCGGCCGGCGAGATAGAAGTCAACCAGGCGCGGGATGTCGACCGGAAAGCGGTTCGAGCCCATCAGGCAGCCCTGCAATCTCTTCTCGGCGAGCAGGTCGGTGGCCCGCATCGGCATCGTCTCCGACAAGGGCATCATGCCGACGATAGTCGCGGTGCCGCCGCGCCGCAGCAGCGAGAGTGCGAGCTCGCCGGCCGCGATCTTGCCGACCGCCTCGATCGCATGGTGGACGCCGCCCTTGGTCAAGGCGAGCACCAGCTTGCGCAGGTCGGGCTCGTTGGCGTCGAACGTGTCGGTTGCGCCGAGCTTCTCGGCCAGCACGCGCTTCGCCGGGACGGGATCGATGCCGATGATCCGCGCTGCGCCGGCGATCCGGGCGGCGTTGATCGCGGCGAGGCCGATGCCGCCGCAGCCGATCACGGCGACATGATCGCCCGCCTTGACGTCGGCCCGGTTGAGCACTGCGCCGGCGCCGGTCACCACCGCGCAGCCCATCAGGGCGGCGCGGTCGAACGGCATGTCGCGGTCGATCGCGACCGCGCCATTCTCATGGACCAGCAATTGCTCGGCATAGCCGCCGACGTTGAGCAATTGGTGGAGGCCCGTGTCGCCGAGCGCGACGCGCGGCGGCTCGTCCGGGCGCCGCTTGGTCGAGGAATCGAGGCACAGGGACAGCCGGCCGGTCACGCAAAACTCGCAGCGGCCGCAAAAGGTGGAGAAGCAGGTGACGACATGATCGCCGGGCTTCAGTGCGCTGACCTGGTCGCCGACCGCCTCGACCACGCCGGCCGCCTCATGCCCCGGGACCAGCGGGATCGGCGCGGGATAGAGCGCGTCGATGAAATGCAGGTCCGAATGGCAGACGCCGCAGGCCTTGGTGCGGATCAGCACCTCGTGCGGTCCCGGCTTCGAGACGGACACCTCCTCGATGACGAGGTCGCTCAGGGGTTGGTGGAGGACGGCGGCTTTCATCGATCAGACGGGATGCTTCGCATATTCGAGTCTGGCGATCGCACGGGCGTGGACCTCGTCCGGGCCGTCGGCCAGCCGCAGCGTCCGGATTCCGGCATAAGCCTTGGCGAGCTCGAAATCCTGGCTGACGCCGGCGCCGCCATGGGCCTGGATCGCGTCGTCGATGACGCGAAGCGCCATGTTCGGCGCGTGCACCTTGATCATCGCGATCTCGGCCTGGGCGGCCTTGTTGCCGGCCTTGTCCATCATGTCGGCGGCCTTGAGGCACAAGAGGCGCGAGCATTCGATGTCGATCCGCGCCGCCGCGATCCGTTGCTCCCAGACGCTGTGCGCGGAGAGCGGCTTGCCGAAGGCGATGCGGCTCTGCAGCCGGACCACCATCGCCTGCAGCGCCTCCTCGGCCGCGCCGATGGTGCGCATGCAATGGTGGATTCGCCCCGGTCCGAGCCGGCCCTGGGCGATCTCGAAGCCGCGGCCTTCGCCGAGCAGCAGGTTGGACGCCGGGATCCGCACATTGTCGAGCGCGATCTCCATATGGCCGTGCGGCGCGTCGTCATAGCCGAACACGGTCAGCGCCCGCTCGACGGTGACGCCGGGCGCGTCGAGCGGCATCAGCACCATCGACTGCTGCTGATGCTTCTGATTGTCCGGGTTGGTCTTGCCCATCAGGATCGCGATCTTGCAGCGCGGGTCGCCGGCGCCCGACGACCACCATTTGCGGCCGTTGATCACATAGTCGTCGCCATCGCGGCGGATCTCGCACTGGATGTTGGTCGCGTCGGACGAAGCGACCGCCGGCTCGGTCATCAGGAAGGCGGAGCGGATCTCGCCATTCATCAGCGGCTTCAGCCACTGCTCCTTCTGCTCGCGCGTGCCGTAGCGATGGAGCACCTCCATATTGCCGGTGTCGGGCGCGGAGCAGTTGAACACTTCCGACGCCCAGCCGATCCGGCCCATCTCCTCGGCGCAGAGCGCATATTCGAGATTGGTGAGCTGGGTGCCCTCGAATGCGAAGCTCTCGTCGACATGACGGAGCGCCTGGCCGGGCGGCATGAACAGGTTCCACAAGCCCGCCGCTTTGGCTTCGGGCTTGAGCTCCTCGATCACGTCGATCGGCTCCCAACGATCGCCGGCGGCGAGCTGCTCCTTATAGTCCTTGTTGCGTGGTCGAATCCGAGTCTCGACGAACTCGCGCACCCGGTCGCGGTAGAAAGCCTCGCGTTCCGTAAGGGAAAAATCCATGGCCCGTTTTCCGGTCGTTTCGGTGTCCGACCTCGCTGCCAGAAATGGCCGATTTCCGCCAGTAGCCGCCGAAAATTGATGGTCCCGAGCTAGGCGATCGCGCGGGCGACGTGGGCCGACATCGGCGCCTCGAATCCGTCCGGTCCCTCCAGTCCGGCGAGCGCCGCGGCGGCGGCGGCGGTCGCGCGTTCGAGCGCTTCGGCGCCGCCCTGCGCCTCGATCTCGCTCCGAAGCGGCGTGCCCTGGCACAGGCCGATCGCGGCGTCGCGGGCGGAGGGCGCGCGGCCGATCTGCTCGACCGTCTCGATCTCGATCGTCTCGAAGCCGGCCGCGTCGAGATCGGCTTCGATCACGGCGACGTCGTGATAGCCGAAGGGAACGCGGCGGCAGAAAGCCTCCGGATCGTCGGGGAACTTGGCGGCGACGGCCTGAACCAGCAGATCGGAGCCGGGATTGGCCTCGATTCGATCCCAGGCATTGAACAGGAAGGTGCCGCCCGGACGCAGCATCCGCCGGACGCCACGATAGGCGGCGAGGCGGTCAGGGAAGAACATCACGCCGAACTGGCAGACGACCGCATCGAAGCTTGCGGGTGCGAAGGGGAGGTCCTCCGCGTCGGCGACCTCGAAACGCACGTTGGGCGCGCGGATCCGGCCGGCGGCGACGTCGAGCATCGCCTGGTTGAGATCGGTCGCGACGATCCGCGCCTCCGGGAAGGTCTCGGCCAGATAGGCGGTCGCGACGCCAGTCCCGGCGGCGATCTCCAATATGTCGGCAGGCGCGATGCCCTCGAGCCGCTGGACGAGGTCGCGGGCATAGGGATCGAACAGCATCGGGACGAGGTGGCGATCATAGACCGCGGGAATCGAGCCGGTGAACAGGACATCGGTCGCGGTCATGGCCGTCTCCGTGCTTCTCGCCCAGCAATTCTAGAGCCTTGCCGCTCCGACAGCCAGAGGCCGATTGAGTCGCATTCGCCTTTGCGCCATGTTCGCCGCGAGGGGGAAACCGCATGAAGAAGGACTCTCGTTTCTGGATCCTGATCGGCGCGCTGATCCTGGTCGGCGGGCTGTTCGCGGCGTTCCTCTGGTCGGTGATGGCGGCGCCGAGCGAGCCGACCACGGTGGATCCTGGCCCGAACGTGTCGGTCACGGCCGAGCCGGTTGCGAACGAGACGGCGCCGGTGCCGGCGCCGGCCTCTCCGGCGGACGACAAGCCGGTCGATCCGACCGCGACCGTGCCGCCGCCCGTCGCAATCCCGTCCCCGGTCATTCCCCAGGAGGCGCAGCAGCAAATGCAGCAGGCCCAGGAGCGGATCCGCGAGGCGCAGGAGCGCGTCGAACGGGTCCGGCGCGAAGCGGAAGCACGCGCGCGCCAGGCCCGCGAGCGCGCCGAAGCGGCGCGGCGGCGCGCCCGCCAGGCAGCCGATGACAAGCCGCCGATGGACGACGACAAGCCGCCGATGGACGACTGGTGATCTGGAAATGACCGAGCTCCGGCAGGGTCCGGATATTGCGCTTGGCCAGGTGCGCGGACTCTGCCCGCTGATCCAGGTTTACGACATGCCGGAGGCGATCCGCTTCTATTGCGATCGGCTCGGCTTCGCGCTGGTCAGCGATTCCGGCGTGCGCGACACGCCCGAGGGACGGATGTTCCATTGGGCCTGGCTCCGGCTCGGCGGCGCCGACCTGATGCTCAACACCGCCTATGACGAGGGCGAGCGGCCGCCCGAGCGCGACGCGTCGCGGCAGGAGGCACATGGCGACACCTGCCTCTATTTCGCCGCGCCCGACGTGGACGGCGTGGCGACGGCACTGCGGAGCAAGGGGATCGCATTCGAGGGGCCGCGCGACGCACCTTATGGCATGCGCCAGCTCTGGTTCAGCGATCCGGACGGCTATCAGCTTTGTTTCCAGGCCCCGGTCTGACGCGATCCGATGGCGGACGAATCGCCTGCACGGCAATCCGATCGGGCCGCAGCGATCGATCAGGTGGACGTCCTGATCGTCGGCGCCGGCATTTCCGGGATCGACGCGGCCTATCATCTGCAGACGCGCTGCCCCGGCAAATCCTATGCGATCCTGGAAGCGCGCGATCGGGTCGGCGGCACTTGGGACCTGTTCCGCTTTCCAGGCATCCGTTCCGATTCCGACATGTACACATTGGGCTTTCCGTTCCGGCCGTGGCGGGGCGAGAAGGCGATCGTCGATGGCGCTTCGATCCGCGCCTATGTCGAGGAGACCGCCGCGGAATATGGTATCGATCGGCGCATCCGCTTCGGCCATCGCGCCGTCCGGGCGAGCTGGTCCTCGGCCGAAGCCCGCTGGACGGTCGAAATCGAGACTGAGGGTGGGACGCAGCAGCTGCGCTGCGGCTTCCTGTTCCTGTGCAGCGGCTATTACGATTATGCGCAAGGCTATCGGCCCGAGTGGTCCGGTGAGGCCGACTTCGGTGGACGCATCGTCCACCCGCAATTCTGGCCGGAAGACCTCGATGTCGCCGGCCGCAAGGTGGTGGTGATCGGCAGCGGCGCGACCGCCTTCACCTTGGTGCCCGCCCTTGCCGAGGCCGGCGCAAGCGTGACGATGCTGCAGCGCTCGCCGACCTATGTCGTGTCGCGGCCGTCGTCCGACCGGATCGCGCTCTGGCTCCAGAAGCGGCTGCCGGGGCATCTGCCCGACCGGCTGGTGCGGTGGAAGAACGTGCTGCTCGGTCTCTTCTTCTTCTCGCGGGCGCGCAAGAAGCCGGCGCGGGTGCGCGAGGCCTTGCTCAGGCTCGCCGCCCAGGATCTTCCGCCCGATTATGACGTCGAGCAGGCGTTCGGCGCCCGCTACAATCCGTGGGACCAGCGGCTCTGCCTCGTGCCGGACGGCGACCTGTTCGCGGCGATCAAGGCGGGGTCGGTCGCCATTGTCACCGGCGAGATCGACCGGTTCGTGAAGGACGGCATCCGGCTCGGGTCGGGCGACCTGCTCGAGGCCGACATCGTCGTCACCGCGACCGGGCTGGTGCTGAAGATGCTCGGCGGGATGGCGCTGACGGTGGACGGCGCGCCGGTGAACGTCGCCGAGACATATAGTTATAAGGGGATGATGCTGAGCGATGTGCCGAACCTGGCGGTCTCGTTCGGCTATACCAACGCCTCCTGGACGCTGAAATGCGACCTGACCTCGCGCTATGTCTGCCGGCTGCTCGACCATATGGACCGGCACGCGCTCGCGATCTGCGCGCCGGTCCTGCCCGCCGGCGGCCTTGCCCGGCAGCCGATGCTCGACTTCAGCTCGGGCTATGTGAAGCGCGCCGAAGGCAGCCTGCCGCACCAGGGTCCGGAGGCGCCGTGGCGGGTGCACCAGAATTATCTGAAGGACCTGAAGGCGATGCGTTTCGAGCCGCTCGACGATGGCGTGATCTCCTTCCGCAAGGCAGGCCTTGAGCAAAGTCGAGGGGCCGGTTGACTCCTTTTTGCCGGCGCGGCACTTGACGTTTACGTAAAGGAGAGGAGTCGATGACCGACCTGGACGCCTTCAGGGCCGAGACGCGCGCCTGGCTCGAGGCCAATTGCCCGCCGGAGATGCGCGAGCCCGTGCGCGACGAGACCGACATGTGCTGGGGCGGCCGCAATCCGACCTTCAAGAATCCGGCGCAAAAGCAGTGGATGGAGGTGATGGCCGAGCGCGGCTGGACCGTGCCGGACTGGCCGAAGGACTATGGCGGCGGCGGCCTCTCGCCGGCAGAGACCAAGATCCTGAAGCAGGAGATGGCGCGGATCGGCGCGCGCAATCCGCTGATGAGCTTCGGCATCTCGATGCTCGGCCCGGCTTTGCTCAAATATGGCAATGAGGCGCAGAAGAAGCGCTTCCTGACCGAGATCGCGCGCGGCGAGATCCGCTGGTGCCAGGGCTATTCCGAGCCCAATGCCGGCTCGGACCTCGCTTCGCTGCAGACCAAATGCGAGGACAAGGGAGACCATTGGCTGGTCAACGGCCAGAAGATCTGGACCTCCTATGCCGACAAGGCGGACTGGATCTTCTGCCTGGTGCGCACCGATGCCCAGGCGCCCAAGCATCTGGGCATCAGCTTCCTCCTGTTCGACATGGCGAGCCCGGGCGTCTCGACCAAGCCGATCCTGCTGATCTCCGGCTACTCGCCCTTCTGCGAGACCTTCTTCGACGACGTCCAGGTGCCGAAGGACCAGCTGGTCGGCGAGCTCAACAAGGGCTGGGACGTCGCCAAATATTTGCTCGGCCACGAGCGCGAAATGATCAGCGGGATGGGCTTGGGCGGCCAGAGCGGCGTGCTCGGCGAAGCGCTCAGGGAGAGCCTTGGCGACGATCCGATCCTGCGCGCCAAGGTCGCCGAGTTCGACGTCGACGCGCTCGCCTTCCGGGCGATGTCGGAGCGGTTCATCGACGAGCTGAAGGCGGGGCAGGGGCATCCGGCCCAGCCCTCGATGATGAAATATGCCGGCACCGAGCTCAACAAGGCGCGGCACGAGCTGGTCATGGCCGCCGGTGGCTCGAACGCGCTCGAATGGGAGAGCGAGCGGTCGCGCGGCGGCAAGGCGGCGCGCGAGTGGCTGCGCACCAAGGCCAATTCGATTGAGGGCGGCACCAGCGAGATCCAGCTCGGCATTGTCGCCAAGCGGATCCTGGGGCTGCCGGGAGCTTAGCGAGGTTCCCTCCCCCCTTCAGGGGAGAGGGTTAGGGAGAGGGGGAGTCTCCCCGCGCAAGATGATATTCGGGAGAGTGGGCGGCGAGGCCGTTCCCCTCTCCCCGCCCTCTCCCCTGAAGGGGAGAGGAGAAGCAGAG
>JAYRLF010000113.1:0-10907 GCA_041905385.1 Allosphingosinicella sp. | reverse complement strand
CCTTCCGGCCTCGGCCCAGGCGCCGCCGTTCCAGACCGAGGCGCGGGTCGCCTACATGCTCGATCTGTCGTCCAATGCGGTGCTCTATGCGCGCGACGCCGATCGCCGCATGCCGCCCGCCTCGATGGCGAAGATGATGACGACCCACGTCGCCTTCGAGCTGATCAAGCGCGGCGAGCTGCAGCCCGAGCGAATGTGCACGGTGCGGCCGGAAACCTGGCAGCGCTGGCATGGGCCGGCGGCGGGGTCGACCATGTTCCTGTCGCCGGGCGAGCAGGTCAGTGTCCGCAACCTGCTGCACGGCATCGTCACGCTGTCCGGCAATGACGCGACGGTCGTGCTCGCCGAGTGCATTTCCGGGACCGAGGCCGCCTTTGTCGCGCTGATGAATCGCGAATCCCAGCGCATGGGCCTCAGGAACTCGCATTGGGGCAATCCGGTCGGATGGCCGGACAATGGCGTCACCTATACGACCGCGCGCGACCTCGCGACCTTGGCCGCGGCGACGCTCCGCGATCATCCGCAGCTCTATCGCGAATATTATGGCCAGCGCGAATTCACCTGGGGGCGGACGCTCGGCAACAATGCGCCGATCACCCAGGGCAACCGCAACCCCTTGCTCGGCCGCGTCCAGGGCGCCGACGGGCTCAAGACCGGCCATACCGAGGAGGCGGGCTACGGCTTCACCGGCTCAGCCGAGCAGAATGGCCGCAGGCTGGTGATGGTCGTCGCGGGTCTCACCAGCTTCAACCAGCGGATCGAGGAATCGGTGCGGTTCATGGAGTGGGGGTTCCGCTCCTGGCAGTCGCGGGCCTTGCTTCGGCAGGGCCAGAAGATCGGCGAAGCGCAGGTCCAGCTGGGCAGCGACGCGACCGTCGGCCTGGTGGCGCCGCGCAATCTCGCGGTCACCTATCCGGCCGGCCTCGGCCAGAATATCCGCGCCCGGATCGTCTATAACGGTCCGGTCAAGGCGCCGATCACGCAGGGGCAGCATGTCGCCGACCTGGTCGTCCAGGTCGAGAATCTGCCGCCGCAGGTCACGCCGCTGGTCGCCGAGACGGCGGTGGGCGAGGCCGGCTTCTTCGGCCGGATGTGGAACGGGCTGCTGGGCCTGATCGGCCTCGCATGATCGCCGCGCGGTGACGCCCCGCTTCGTCACGCTCGAGGGCGGCGAGGGTGTCGGCAAGTCGACCCAGTTGAAGGCGCTGGCCGCAGCCCTGCGCGGCCGCGGCCTCGCGGTCGTCGAGACGCGCGAGCCGGGCGGCAGCCCGGGCGCCGAAGCGATCCGCAACCTGCTCCTGCAGGGCGAGATCGAGCGCTGGACGGCGGAGGCCGAGGCGCTTCTGTTCGCCGCCGCTCGCTCGGACCATGTCGCGCGGACGATCCGGCCCGCGCTCGACGCCGGCCAATGGGTCTTGTGCGACCGCTTCCTCGACAGCTCGATCGCCTATCAGGGCGTCGTCGGCGGCGTCGGGGTCGAGGCGATCCGCCGGCTTCACGCAGTCGGCAGCCGCGGTTTCCTGCCTGACCGGACCTTGCTGCTGCGGATCGGCGACGCCGAAGCAGCCGCACGCGCCAATGCCCGCGACGTCGGCGGCGGCGACCGGTTCGGCGCCCGCGACACGGACTATCACGCCCGCATCAACGCGGCGTTCGACCGGATGGCCGAGGAGGATCCGGCGCGTTTCCGGCTGGTCGACGCGGCCGGAGCGGCGGAGGCGGTGACGGCGCGGCTGATGGCGGCGCTGGAGGATTTGCTGTGAGGGTGGGGGAGACAAAGGCGTGCTCCCGTCGCTGCGTGAAGGGAGAGGGGCTGAAGTGACCCCTCTCTACGGCCACGAATCCGCCATCGCATCCTTCCGCGCGGCGCTGGACAGCGGCCAGCTCCACCATGCCTGGCTGCTCGCCGGCCCGGAGGGGATCGGCAAGGCGCTGTTTGCAGACAAGGCCGCCTTGCGGGTGCTCGCCCAGGCGATGGGACCGGTCGACGCGCCGGGCCTCGACGTTCCGGACGTGCATCAGGCGGCGCGGCTCGCCGCGGCCGGCAGCCATCCCGATCTGATGCGGCTCGAGCGGCTGACCAAGGAAGGCGGGACCGAACTCGCCCGCTCGATCATGGTCGACCAGGTGCGCGGCCTGCAGCGGCTCTTCTCGACCACCACCTCGATCTCGCCCTGGCGGGCCGTGGTGATCGATTCGATCGACGATCTGGAGCGCAACGCCGCCAATGCCCTGCTCAAGAATCTCGAGGAGCCGCCGCCCGACACGATCTTCCTGCTCGTCACCCATGCGCCCGACCGGCTGCTCCCGACGATCCGCTCGCGCTGCCGGCTGCTGCGGCTGGCGCCGCTGAAGAGTGACGTCATGGCGTCGGCGCTCAGGACCGCGCTTCCCGACGCCGCCGAAGAGGAGATCCTGGCGCTGGTCGAGGCCGGGCAGGGGGCGCCGGGACGAGCGATCGCCTAGCGCGGGCTCGACATCGCCGGCCTCGATGCGGCGCTGCGCGCGCTCGCCGAGCAGGGCGACCCGACCAACGCGCGGCGCGCCGCGCTCGCGCAGAGCCTGTCCGGCAAGGCCGCGCAGCCGCGCTACGAGGCGTTCCTGGCGCGGGTGCCGTCGCTGATCGCCACGATGGCGCATCAGCGGCGGGGCGCGGCGCTGGCCGAGGCGCTGGGCCTGTGGGAGCGTGCCTCCGCGCTCGCCGGCAATGCGCGGCGCTTGTCGCTGGATACGCAGAGCACGGTGTTCGAGCTGGCCGGGATGCTGGCGGAGCTGGCGCCGGATTCGGGGCAGCGCGCGGCGTGACAATCCTCCCTGTCCGCGAAGCGGATGGGGAGGGATTGGCAGGTCGTGATGTCCCCCGGACATCACTTGGGTTCGCGGGGCGAACCCAACCTGCCAATCGCGCGCCTAGCGCGTGGTGGAGGGGCCAACCTCAGCATTAGCCCCTCCACCAGCCTTCGGCTGGTCCCCCTCCCCATGAAGCTTCGCTTCACAGGGAGGATAGGGGCGCCCCCCGTGTTGCGCGCCTCCCTGATCTCCTTTAACCGCACCGGCGCATGTCCCAGCCCTTCTACATCACCACCGCCATTTCCTATCCGAACGGCCGGCCCCATATCGGCCACGCTTATGAGGCGATCGGCACGGACGCGATCGCGCGGTTCCAGCGGCTCCGGGGCCGCGACGTCTATTTCCTGACCGGCACCGACGAGCATGGCCTGAAAATGGCCCAGGCGGCGCGCGACCGCGGCGTCGAACCGGCTGCTTTCGCCGAGCAAATGTCGTCTTATTTCCGTGAGATGGACGAGAAACTGAATATCTCGTTCGATCGGTTCATCCGCACCACGGAGCCGGACCATCATCGCGCCAGCCAGGCGATCTGGCAGGCCATGGCCGACAAGGGCGACATCTATCTCGGCCGCTACGAGGGTTGGTACTCGGTCCGCGACGAGGCTTATTATGGCGAGGAGGAGCTGATCACCGCCGACAGCGGCGAGAAGCTCTCCCCCCAGGGCACTTTGGTCGAATGGACGGTGGAGGAAAGCTGGTTCTTCCGCCTCTCCGCCTATCAGGACCGGCTGCTCGACCATTATCGCGCTCATCCCGATTTCATCCGGCCGGAGAGCCGGCGCAACGAGGTGATGCGCTTCGTCGAGGGCGGCCTGTCCGATCTCTCCATCTCGCGCACCAGCTTCGACTGGGGCGTGAAGGTGCCGGGCAGCGAGAACCACGTCATGTACGTCTGGCTCGACGCGCTCACCAACTATATCACCGGCGTCGGCTATCCCGACGATACGGATCAGTGGCGCCGCTACTGGCCGGCCGACGTTCATGTCATCGGCAAGGACGTCGTCCGCTTCCACGCCGTCTACTGGCCGGCCTTCCTGATGTCGGCGGACATCCCGCTGCCGAAGCAGGTGTTCGGCCATGGCTGGCTGCTGTCGCGCGGCGAGAAGATGTCCAAGTCGGTCGGCAATGTCGTCGACCCGGACGATCTCGTCCGGACCTTCGGCGTCGACCAGCTGCGCTATTTCCTGCTGCGCGAGGTGACGTTCGGCCAGGACGGCAGCTATTCGAGCGAGGCGATCGTCAACCGGGTCAATGCCGATCTGGCGAACAGCTTCGGCAATCTCGCGCAAAGAACTTTGTCTTTCATCGCAAAGAATTGCGACGGGAATCTGCCGACTGGAGGGAAGGGCGATCCCGCCGACCAGGCGCTGCTGACCCTGGTCGCCGAGGTCACCCAGCACGATCTTCCGGCGCATTTCGAAGCGCTGGCGCTGTCACAGGGGATCGAGGCCTGGCTGAAGGCGGTGTTCGCCTGCAACCAATATATCGACAGCCAGGCGCCCTGGACGTTGAAGAAGACCGACCCGGAACGGATGATCGCGGTACTCGCGACCCTCTATGTCGCGATCCGCGACCTCGCGATCGCGATCCAGCCGATCATCCCGGGCTCCGCCGCGAAATTGCTCGATGCGATGGGCATTCCGGACGGGGAGCGGGATTATGCCGCGCTCGAGGATGGCGCGAGCTATGAACGGCTGGCGGCGAGCGGCTTCGTGCTGGCGACGCCGACGGCAATCTTCCCCCGCCTGGAGATGCCGGCGGAGGATTGAACCACCCTTTTTGCCCCTTCATGCAGAGAGGGGAGTAGGGGATGACGCCCGGCGCCCGATCACCTACATGCCCCAGCCATGTTCATCGATAGTCACTGCCATTTGAACTACAAAGGCCTGGCCGAGGATCAGGCCGCGGTGCTCGATCGTGCCCGCGGCGCCGGCGTCACCCGCATGCTCAACATCTCCACACGCGCCAGCGAGTGGGACGCGGTGATCGGTGTCGCGGAGCGCGAAAGTGACGTCATGGCGTCGGTCGGAATCCATCCGCACGAGGCCGACGTCCACCCGGACGTCGAGACCGAGACCCTGGTCGCCAAGGCCCGGCATCCCAAGGTGATCGGGATCGGCGAGAGCGGGCTCGATTATTATTACGACCATAGCGACCGCGCCCGACAGCGCGACAGCTTCCGCGCCCATGTCGCGGCTGCGCGCGAGACGCAGCTGCCGCTGATCGTCCACACCCGCGACGCGGAGGAGGACACCTATGCGATCCTCTCCGAGGAAATGGGGAAGGGGGCCTATCCGGCGCTGATCCACTGCTTCACCGCCAGCCAGGATTTCGCCGACAAGGTGCTGGAACTCGGCCTCTACATCTCGATTTCCGGGATCGTGACCTTCAAGAACGCCAAGGCGCTGCAGGAGGTGGCGCGAAGCGTGCCGGCCGATCGGCTGCTGATCGAGACCGACGCGCCGTTCCTCGCGCCGGTGCCGCACCGCGGCCGGCCGTGCGAGCCGGCCTTCGTCGCCGACACGGCGCGCTTCCTCGCGGACCTGCGCGGCGAGACGGTCGAGGCATTGGGCGCGGCGACCAGCGCCAATTTCTACCGCCTGTTCGCCAAGGCCGCATGATGCAGGTTCGCATCCTCGGCTGCGGAACCTCCTCCGGCGTGCCACGGGTCGGCGACGATTGGGGTCAGTGCGACCGCCACGAGCCGAAGAACCGGCGGCGGCGGGTCTCGATCCTGGTCAGCTACGGCAATACCCGGATCCTGGTCGACACCAGCCCCGATCTTCGCGAGCAATTGCTCGACGCCCGCGTCACCGATGTCGAGGCGGTGCTCTGGACGCACGACCATGCCGATCATTGCCACGGCATCGACGATCTGCGGCAGCTCTATCATGCGCGCGGCCGGCCGGTCGCAGGCTATGCCCGCCAGCAGACCCTGGACCTGCTCAAGCGCCGCTTCGGCTATGCCTTTGAAGGGAAGGGCGGCTATCCGGCGGTCGTCACCGGCGCGCTGCTGCCGAACAGCATCAATCTCGGCGGGATCTTCGTGCGCACCGTCGACCAGCCGCATGGCGACATCACCAGCGCCGGCCTGCGCTTCGACGCGGGCGGAATCTCGATCGGATATTCAACTGATTTCAACGCGATGACGGACGATATGGCGGCGCTGTTCGAAGGCGTCGACCTGTGGGTGGTCGATGCGCTGCGGCGCCACCCGCATCCCACCCATCCGCATCTCGGCGAGACGCTCGAATGGATTCGCACGCTCGGCGTGAAGCGGGCTATCCTGACCCATATGGACAACAGCATGGACTATCGGACCCTGCTGGATGAGCTGCCGCCGGGTGTGGAACCGGGCTATGACGGGCTGGTGGCGCCGTGAGCGACGGCGACCAGATCGCGCGGGTCATCTACCTGGTCGGCGTGATCGTCCTGGTCGGCAGCGCGCTGGTCGTCCGCCGCATCCCGATCGCATCCGGCCTCAAGATGTTCGTCGGCTGGGTGCTGATCTTCGGCGCCGCTTTCGTGATCTTCACCTTCGCCGATGATTTCAAGGCGCTCGGCAACCGGCTGCTGCTCGAGGTTCGCGGCGGCGTCGAGGAAGTGCAGACGGCCAAGGGCGGCGAATTGCGGCTGCGCCAGGCCTCGGACGGGCATTTCTGGATCGACGCCGAGGTCAATGGCGCACCGGTGCGCTTCCTGGTCGACAGCGGCGCAACCACGACCAGCCTGTCGCGCGCCGCCGCGCGCCGTGCCGGCGTCGAATCCGGCGGCGGCTTTCCGGCAATGGTCCAGACCGCGAATGGCATCGTCGGGGTCGAGCGCGGCCGCGCCGACCGGATCAAGGTCGGCCCGATCGAACGCGAGGATGTCGCGGTGCACGTGTCGGATGCGTTCGGCGACATCAATGTGATCGGGATGAACTTCCTGTCGACTCTGTCGGGCTGGAGCGTGGAAGGGCGGACCCTGGTGCTGCGATCGTGAGAAACCTCGCTTTGCCTCTCTCTGGATTTTACATAATGTATATTATCGGACTTACGGATGGCTAAGAAAGAGGGCCCCTCCACATCCCCCTCTCTGGACGATCTCGTCGCGATCATGGCCCGGCTGCGCGATCCGGTGAATGGATGCGAATGGGATCGCGCCCAAGATTTCGACACGATCGCGCCGTACACGATCGAGGAAGCCTATGAGGTCGACGACGCGATCCGCCGGCGCGACATGGACGCGCTCAAGGACGAGCTCGGCGATCTCCAGCTCCAGGTCGTCTATCATGCGCGCATGGCCGAGGAAGACGGCGCGTTCGCGATCGGCGACGTGCTTGCGGCGATCTGCGACAAGATGGTGCGTCGTCATCCGCACATCTTCGGTGACGCCGGCCACAGCCCCGGCTGGGAGGCGCTGAAGGCCGCCGAGCGGGAAAATCACAGCGATGACAGCGCGCTGGCCGGCGTCGCTCTCGCCCTCCCCGCGCTGAAGCGCGCCGAGAAGATCCAGCGCCGCGCCGCGCGAATCGGCTTCGACTGGCCGGATTCCGAAGGCCCGCGGCTCAAGATCGACGAGGAGCTCGGCGAGATCGAGCGCGCGGAGAATGATGCGGAGCGCGCCGCCGAGATCGGCGACCTGCTGTTCGCGGTGGTGAATTATGCCCGGCACCTCGAGGTGAACCCGGAAACGGCGCTGCGAGAGGCGACGGGACGGTTCGAGACGCGTTTCCGCAAGGTGGAAGAGATTGCCGAGAAGCCATTGAACGATATGAATATTGATGAACTCGAGGCGCTTTGGCAGCGGGCGAAAAGGTTGGTCTAATTTGTGTCCCGGCGAAGGCCGGGATCCAGTTCGGCGGCAGTACTGGACCCCGGCCTTCGCCGGGGAGCGCTCATACATCTGCTCTAAGTGAACTCACTCCACCGCGCGCAAAAGCGGGCCCAATCCGCCCCGGACAGCCGTACCGATAGGTTGAGCGCCAGCCCGTCCGCCTCCTGGCTCAGCACCTCGCCATTGGCGTGCAGCCAGGCGATCGCCTCGCCTTCGCTCGCCGGCACCACCACCTCGTGCACGGCCGCGCCTTCGCGCAGCAGCGAGACGGCGCAGTCGAGCAGGGCGTCGACCCCTTCCCCATTCAAGGCGGACAGGGCGACCACATCCTCCCGCCGCGCCGCTTCGGTGCGGACGCTGGCGGCCTCCTCCGGCTCGAGCCGGTCGATCTTGTTCCACGCCTCGATCATCACCGTCCCGCCCTCGGGCTCGAGGCCGATCTCCTCGAGCACCCGGACGACGTCGACGCGCTGCGCCTCGGTGTCGGGGTGGGAGATGTCACGGACATGGATGATGAGGTCGGCCGAGATCACCTCTTCGAGCGTGGCGCGGAAGGCGGCGACGAGCTGGGTCGGCAGCTCCGAGATGAAGCCGACCGTGTCGGACAGGATCGCCTTGTCGAAGCCCGGCAGCGCGACCTCGCGCATGGTCGGATCGAGCGTCGCGAACAGCAGGTCCTCGGCCAGCACCTCGGCCCGCGTCAGCCGGTTGAACAGGGTCGACTTGCCGGCATTGGTGTAGCCGACCAGGGCGATCACCGGCCAGGGCGCGCGCTGGCGGCGGGCGCGGTGCAGGGTGCGGGTGCGCGAGACCTGGGCCAGCTCCTTGCGCAATTTCGCCATCCGGTCGCGGATCAGCCGCCGGTCGGCCTCGATCTGGGTCTCGCCCGGGCCGCCGAGGAAGCCGAAACCGCCGCGCTGCCGCTCGAGGTGGGTCCAGGACCGGACCAGCCGGCCCGCCTGATAGTCGAGATGGGCGAGCTCGACCTGGAGCCGGCCTTCGGCGGTCGAGGCGCGCTCGCCGAAAATCTCGAGGATCAGGCCGGTGCGGTCGATCACCTTGGCCTTGGTCTCGGTCTCCAGATTCTTCTGCTGGATCGGCGTGATCGGGCTGTCGACGATGATCAGCTCCGCCTCCGCCTGGCGGGCCGCGTCCGCGATCCGTTCGACCTGGCCGGGGCCGAACAGGGTCGCCGGCCGCGGCTGGCGGACGCGGAAATGCAGCTTGTCCTGGACGTCGACGCCGATCGCCTCGGCGAGGCCGGCCGCCTCGTCGAGCCGGGCCTCGGGATCGCGCATCGATTCGCGGCCGAGGTCGGGCAGCGCGACGACCGCCCGGGCGCCACGGCTGAACTCGGAATCGGCCCCCCGATTGAAAACGCTCAGGCGGCGGACTCCTCGCCCTGGATGTCGGTCAGGCTCACCGGATTTTCCGGCTGCACCGTCGAGATGGCGTGCTTGTAGACCAATTGGCAAAGCCCGTCGCGCTCGAGCAGCATGCAGAACAGGTCGAACGCCGCAATCTCGCCCTGGAGCATGACGCCGTTGACCAGGAACATCGTCACCGGCTCGCCCGAGCGCCGCACCGCGGTCAGGAAGACCTCCTGCAGCAAAGTCGGCTTCTTCTTCTCGCTCGCCTCCTCGAACGCCTCGTAGACGTTGGCGAGGTCGATCTTCTGCGACGGCATGATCGTCGAGATGGCGTGCTTGTAGATCAATTGCGCCTGGCCGTCCCGGCGCAGCAGCACCGAGAAATTGTCGAACCAGGTGATGATGCCCTGCAGCTTAACGCCCTTGACGAGGAACATCGTCACCGGCGTCTTGCTGCGTCTCAGATTATTCAGGAACATGTCCTGGAGGTTGTTGACCTTATCGGCCATTTTCTGTTCTCCCCGATCCGGCCCCCCTTACGGATCGCCGCTGCATATCACGCGTCGCCGTCATGCGCCATCGCAGCCTTGTTACAAACCCGATGCCAGTCCGCTTCGGCGCATTCCCGATGCTCAGCCCTGGTCGCTGCCGTCGCCGCGGGCGTCGCCGAGCCCGAGCGCCTTCAGCTTCCGGTGCAAGGCCGAACGCTCCATGCCGATGAAGTTCGCAGTGCGCGAGATGTTCCCGGAAAAGCGGCGGATCTGGACCTTGAGATATTCGCGCTCGAACGTCTCGCGCGCCTCCCTGAGCGGCGTGCCCATGATCGCCTTCACCGCCTCGCCCGGGGTCAGCTGCGCCTGCTCGTTGAGCAATTCGGGGGGCAGCATGTCGATGTCGATGCAGCCGATCCGCTCGCCGGGCGCGAGGATGATCGTGCGCTCGATCACGTTCCTGAGCTGGCGCACATTGCCGGGCCAGTCATAGGCCTGCAGCGCCGCCATGGCGTCATCGGAGATGGAGGGCGTCGGCACGCGCTGGTCGGCGGCGTAGCGGGCGGCGAAATGGCGGACCAGCTCGGGGATGTCCTCGCGCCGCTCCGACAGCGCCGGCAGGTGCACCGGCACGACGTTCAGCCGGTAATAGAGATCCTCGCGGAAGCGGCCGGCGGCGATCTCTTCGGGCAGCGCGCGGGCGGTCGACGAGACCACCCGCATGTCGACCCGCACGGTGCGCTGGCCGCCGACGCGGGTGAAGCTCTGGTCGGTCAGCACGCGCAGGATCTTGCCCTGGGTCGACAGCGGCATGTCGGCAATCTCGTCGAGAAAGAGCGTGCCGGCATGGGCCTGCTCGAGCAGGCCGGGGCGCGACAGCTCGCCCCCCTCCTCCACCCCGAACAATTCCTCCTCGACCCGTTCGGGGGTCATCCGCGCCGCGGTGACGACGATGAACGGCCCCTTGGCGCGCGGGCTCCAATTGTGGAGCAGCCGGGCGGCGACCTCCTTGCCGACGCCGGCGGGGCCGGAGATCAGGACCCTGCTGCCGGTGGCGGACACCCGCTTCAGGGTCGCGCGGACATTGTTGATCGCCGCGGATGAGCCGGTCAGCTCGGTCTCGTGGCCGATCTGCTGGCGCAGCGCCTCATTCTCGCGCTTCAGCCGCTCGGTCTCGGTGGCGCGCGCGACCAGGTGGACGAGATGGCCGGCTTCGAACGGCTTCTCGATGAAGTCGACCGCGCCCTGGCGGATCGCGGAGACGGCGGTGTCGAGATTGCCGTGGCCGGAGATCATCAGCACCGGCAGGGTCGGATCGCGCCGCTTGATCTCCTCGAGCAATTGCAGACCGTCGAGCTTGGAGCCCTGCAGCCAGACG
>JAYRLF010000112.1:0-10930 GCA_041905385.1 Allosphingosinicella sp. | reverse complement strand
TGGTCGAGAAGGCGGCCCTCTGGGGCGTGCCGCTGCTCGTCACGGTCTCCGCGCCGACCAGCCTGGCCGTACAGCGCGCCGAGGAAGCCAAGTTGACCCTGGTCGCGCTCGCCCGCTCGGACGCGATGCTGGCGATGACCGACCCTTACGGTCTGTTCGGCTGATCCCGCACGGCCAGCTGCCGCCGCGCCAGAACCATCGCACCGACCAGGCAGCCGCCGAACAGCGCCCCTTCGAGCGCGCCGGTGACGCTCTGGCTGATCGGCCCCAGTCCACTCTCTCCGAACAGGCCGCTGATCTGATCGAGCCGCAGCCGCGAGCCGGGGAAGCTGCGGGACAGGAGGTCGAGGCTGCCGCTCATCATGCGGCCGCCGAGCAAAGGAATGACGACCCCGGCCGCGCCGCCTGCCAGCGCGCCGGCGGCAGCGCTGCGTCGGAGCGAGTCGTTGCCGCTGCGCCTGGCCAGCCAGGCGCCGAGACCGATCGCACCGCCGAGCAGCGCGCCTTCGCTTGCGCCGGTGATGTCGCCCGGCGACTGGCCGAGCAGCAGGTTGAAGGCATCGAGACCGAGCAATTTGACCACTGCCCCGATCATCAACCCGCCGACCGCGCCGCCGGCGATGAGCGCCAGTCCGGGCCGATCCGAATCGAAGCCTGCCGCCGCCAGGCCGAAGCCGACCCCGGCACCGCCCACCACGCCGACCAATATCGTCAGGCAGATCATCACCAGCAGCACCGAGAGCGCGCCCATCCCGGCCTGAAGCGGCTGCGAGGCGGCGATGAAGCCGTAGAACAGCCCGCCGAGCAAGCCAGCGCCGCCGCCGCCGATCATTCCGGCGCCGGCGAGCAGAAGCCGCCGGCCCCAGGGTCCTGCCGGAGGGGGCACGCTCGGGGCCTGACGGGATGTTTCGGCAGCCTCGACCGGCGCGATGAAGCGGTAGCCGTGCTTCGGCACCGTCTCGATGAAGCGCGGCGCGGCGGCGTCGTCGCCGAGCTGGCGGCGCAGCGTCTTGATGCACTGGGTGAGCGCTTCGTCGGTGACCGGGATGCCGCGCCAGACCTCGGCCATGAACCGGTCCTTGGAGACGAGCTTGCCCTGCTCGCGGACCAGCAAGGCGAGCGCGTCGAGATAGCGGGCATTGAGTTCGACCGGCGCGTCGTCGCGCCGCAGCTGGCGGTCGCCGGGATCGAGCAGGAAGCGGTCGAAGCGGTAGCTGCCGGTGGCCATCACCGCCTGTTCATGCACGGGGAGGGCCGGATGGCAAGGCGCGGGCGCGGTTGACCCTGAACCGGCGGAGGCCGAGACTGAGCGGGCGTTCGGACGGGAGAAAGCCATGTCGACCAGCGCCCTTTGCGAGACCAGCCTGCTCCATGCGGAGCCGCAGCTCTTCGTCACCGACTTCGACGCCGCGCTCCGATTCTGTGGCGGGCAGCTCGGCTTTTCGGTCGCCTTCTCCCATGGCGATCCGCCTTTCTACGCGCAGGTCCGCCGTGGCGGCGCCCGGCTGAATCTGCGTCATGCCGATCGCCCCCCCTTCGACCCCGAATTCGTGCGCGCCGAGTCCGATCCGCTGGCTGCGACGATCGCGGTCGACCGCGCCGCACCGCTCTACGCCGAGCTCGAGCGCAACGGCGTCGAGTTCCGCCAACGGCTCCGCGCCGAGCCTTGGGGCGCGGAGACCTTCATCGTCCGCGATCCGGACGGAAATCTGCTCTGCTTCGCCGGCGCCGCGGGTTGATGCATTAGACGCTTCCCTTCGCCGCAAAACTGGATCATTCTCATGTCCTCAAGCAGTTAGGGGGACTCGCCATGATGGTATCAGGGCTTGCTATTCTGCTCTCCGCCGCCGCCTTCCAGGCCAGCGACACGACCCGTGCATCGCGGGAGGCGTTCACCGCCTGCCTGCGCCAGTTCGTGGACGCGAGCATCCAGGCGAACAAGAACCAGGCGACGTTCGACTCGGAATATCCGACCCAATGCGCCGCCCAGCAGACCGCCTATCGCGACGCGATGATCCGCAGGGACACCGCCTCGCGCATGTCGCAATCGTCGGCGCAGGAAGCGGCGAACCTTGCGATCGAGGATGCCCGGGTCAATTTCTCCGAGCGGTTCGCAATGTCGCAGCCGCGCTAGGCGTTAGTCAGGCGCGCCGCTCGCGTTTTGGGCGGTAGGGTTTCTTCGGCGGGCCACCCTGCAGCGGCTCGATCATGATCCCGTCATCCTCGTCGCGGGCGGTCCGCGCCAGCGCCTTGACGAAGCGGCCGGCGGCCACGCTCGCGATGGCGAAGCCGGTCTCGGCCGGACCGATCCGGATCGCGCCGACCTCGTTCTTGGTGACGTGGCCGCGCCGGCACAGCAAGGGCAGCAGCCAGCGCGGGTCGGCATTGTGGCGCCGGCCGACATTGATCCGGAACCAGATCGCATCGTCGAAGCCCTGCCGGATGTTGGCCTGCCGCTCGCGCGGCTGATCCTGGTCGGACAGATCTGCGGGCGGGGGCCGGGGGGGGCGGTGCGCCCGCGCCCGCGCCGCGGCGATCTCCTCCGCGCTCTTCCGCTCGAGCAGCTTGAGGCCGAGCTTGCAGTCGTCCTCGTCCGTCTCGGCCGGCTCGAGCAAGGCGTCCATCAGCCGCAGCCGATCGCGGGCATGCACCTCGTCCGCGGTCGGCGCCGGGATCCATTCGGCCTGGATGCGCGCGCCGCGCAGCATCGCCTCGACCCGGCGGCGACGCTGATACGGGACGATCAGGATCGCGGTGCCCTTCTTGCCGGCGCGCCCGGTCCGGCCGGAACGGTGCTGCAGAGTCTCGGCGTCGCGCGGCAACTCGACGTGCATGACCAGGCTCAAGGTCGGCAGGTCGATGCCGCGTGCGGCCACGTCGGTGGCGACGCAGACCCGCGCCCGCCGGTCGCGCAGCGCCTGCAGCGCGTGATTGCGCTCGTTCTGGCTGTGCTCGCCCGACAGCGCCACCGCCGCGAAGCCGCGCTCGATCAGGCTGGCGTGGAGGTGGCGGACATTATCGCGGGTCGCGCAGAACAGCATCGCGGTTTCTGCCTCGTGGAAACGGAGCAGGTTGACGACGGCATGCTCGATGTCGGCCGGCGAGACGGTCACGGCCTGATATTGGATGTCGCCATGGCCGCGATCCTCGCCGCGCATGTCGATCCGCAGCGCGTCGCGTTGGTAGCGGCGGGCGAGGGCGACGATCGGCTTGGGCAGGGTCGCCGAGAAGAGCAGGGTGCGGCGTCCCTCCGGGGTCGCATCGAGGATCTCCTCGAGATCCTCGCGGAAGCCCATGTCGAGCATCTCGTCGGCTTCATCGAGGACGGCGACACGAAGCGCCGACAGGTCGAGCGCGCCGCGCTCGAGATGGTCGCGCAGGCGTCCGGGCGTGCCGACCACGATATGGGCGCCGTAGGACAAAGCCCGGCGCTCCTTCGACGCGTCCATGCCGCCGACGCAGGTGGCGATGCGGCCATTGCCGTAGAGCCAGGCGAGCTCGCGGCTGACCTGGAGCGCGAGCTCGCGGGTCGGCGCGATCACTAGCGCGAGCGGCTCCGCCGCGGGCGGGAGCGCGCCGCCGTCCAGCAATTGCTCGGCCATGGCGATGCCGAAGGCGACGGTCTTGCCGGAGCCGGTCTGGGCCGAGACGAGCAGGTCGCGCGAGGCGGCCTCGTCGCCGAGCATCGCGGCCTGGACCGGGGTGGGGGCAGTATAGCCGCGCTTGGCGAGCGCTTCCGACAGAAGCGGCGGGAGAGTTTCGAATGTCATGAGATCCCCAAGATGGTGCGCGCCGCCCCGAGGGCAAGGCGCGCGCGATTATAAAGCCTGGCTAGCGGCGACCGCGCTCGCCCAGGCCCATTGGAAATTGTAGCCGCCGAGCCAGCCGGTCACGTCGACCGCCTCGCCGATCGCATAGAGGCCCGGCACCCTCTTCGCCGCCATCGTCTGCGACGACAAGTCCACGGTGCTGATCCCGCCGACCGTGACCTCGGCCTTGGCGAAGCCTTCGGTGCCGTTCGGGTGGAAGGTCCAGGCGGAAAGCCGCCGTTCGGCTTCGGTCAGCTGCCGATCCGGCATGTTGCCGAGCTCGGCAGTGAGCGCGATGCGCTCGGCCAGAGCGTCGGCGAGCCGCTCGGGCAGGCCAAGCGCCCGCGCCAGCTTCGCTTTCGGCCGCGCCTTCTTCTCGGCCAGCAGCCAGCCAGGGCTGCGGTCGGGCAGGAAGTCGATCTGGATCGGCTGGCCGTGCCGCCAATAGGACGAGATTTGCAGGATCGCCGGGCCCGACAGGCCGCGATGCGTGAACAGGGCCGCTTCCCGGAACGCCGCCCCGCCGGCGCGGGCGACGACTTCGGCGGCGACGCCCGACAGCTCGCGGAACAGCAGCTCGGTGCCGCCGAGCGTCAGCGGCACCAGAGCCGGCCGCGGCTCGACCACCCTGAGCCCGAACTGACGGGCGAGGTCGTAGGCGAAGCCGGTCGCGCCGAGCTTCGGGATGGACGGACCGCCGGTGGCGATGACCAAGCCGGCGGCAGAAAAGGCCTCGCCGCCGCAGGTGACCCGGAACTGGCCGCCATCATGCTCGACCGCGGAGACCGGCCGGCCGAGCTTCAACTCGACCCCACCCTTGTCGCACTCGTCCAGAAGCATCGCGACGATCTGCCTGGCCGAGCCGTCGCAGAACAATTGTCCGAGCGTCTTCTCGTGCCACGCGATCCGGTGGCGATCGACCATGGCGATGAACTCTTCCGGCCGATAGCGGGCGAGGGCGGACTTGGCGAAATGGGGGTTGGCCGAGAGGAAGCGGTCGGGCGCGGCGTGGATGTTGGTGAAGTTGCAGCGCCCGCCGCCCGAGATCAGGATCTTCTTCCCGGGCGCGTCGGCATGGTCGATCACCAGCACGCGGCGGCCGCGCTGCCCAGCGACCGCGGCGCACATCAGGCCGGCCCCGCCGGCGCCCAGGATGATGGCGTCGTAGGTGGGGGTCACGCGAAGCCCATGGCTGGCCGCGTCCCGGCGAAGGCCGGGACCCAGTTACTGCATCCGACTGGACCCCGGCCTTCGCCGGGGAACGGGTAATCAAGCGTGTTCACCCGCCGCCCCTAGGCGCGAAGCGGGGCCTTGTCTTGTCCCAGCATCGCCACGGCTTCGGTGGCCGTTGCGCTCAAACCCTCGCCGCCGCCTTGCGCGTGGTCCCGGATCATCGCCTTCATGCGCGGATCCCAATATTTGCGGAGGTGGTCCGCGGTCGCCTCCGCCGCCTGTCCAGGTTGCTGGAAGCCGAATTCCCGCGCGATCTGGTTGGCCATATAGATCAGCTTGTCGAGCGTGTGGCTGCTCATTCGGCCACCTCGATGCGGCGGCTGATCTCGGCTTGCGCGGCATAGCGTTCCTGCCAGTCGCTCGGGCCGTTGGACGGCGAGACCTGGACCGCCGTCACCTTGTACTCCGGGCAATTGGTCGCCCAATCGGAATATTCGGTGGTGACGACATTGGCCTGGGTCAGCGGGTGATGGAAGGTGGTGTAGACCACGCCCGGTGCGACCCGGTCGGTGACGGTGGCGCGCAAGGTGGTCTCGCCGGCACGGCTGGCGAGCTTGACCCAATCGCCTTCGCGGATGCCGCGATTTTCGGCGTCGTGCGGGTGGATCTCGAGCAGATCCTCGTCGTGCCACAGCACATTGGCGGTGCGACGGGTCTGGGCGCCGACATTGTACTGGCTGAGGATACGGCCGGTGGTCAGCAGCAGGGGATAGCGCGGACCGGTCTTCTCGTCGGTCGGCACATATTCGGTGCGCACGAACTTGCCCTTGCCGCGGACGAAGCCGTCGACATGCATGACCGGCGTGCCCTCGGGAGCCGCGTCGTTGCAGGGCCACTGGATCGAGCCGAGCCGGTCGAGCGCGTCGAACGAGACGCCGCTGAAGGTCGGCGTCACCGCCGCGATCTCGTCCATGATCTCGGACGGGTGGGAATAGGACCAGCCGAGGCCGAGCGCCTTCGCCAGTTCCTGCGTGATCTCCCAGTCGGCGAGGCCGTTGCGCGGTTCCATCACCTTGCGCACGCGCTGGATGCGGCGCTCGGCATTGGTGAAGGTGCCGTCCTTCTCGAGGAAGGTCGATCCGGGCAGGAAGACATGGGCGTAATTGGCGGTCTCGTTGAGGAAGAGGTCGTGGACGACGACGCATTCCATCGCCGCCAGCCCCTCGGCGACATGGCGCGTGTTCGGGTCCGACTGGAGGATGTCCTCGCCCTGGATGTAGACACCCTTGAACACGCCATCGATCGCGGCGTCGATCATGTTGGGGATGCGCAGGCCCGGCTCGGGGTCGATCGGCACGCCCCACGCCTTCTCGAACTGGTCCCGGGTCGCTTCGTCGGAGACATGGCGATAGCCGGCCAGCTCGTGCGGGAAGCTGCCCATGTCGCACGAGCCCTGGACATTGTTCTGGCCCCGCAGCGGGTTCACGCCGACGCCGCGACGGCCGAGATTGCCGGTCGCCATGGCGAGGTTGGCGATCGCCATCACCGTCGTCGTGCCCTGGCTGTGCTCGGTGACGCCGAGGCCGTAATAGAAGGCCGCATTGCCGGCACTCGCGTATAGACGCGCCGCCGCCCGCAGCTCCGCCGCCGGCACGCCCGAATAGGATTCCATTGCCTCGGGGGCATGTTCGGGCCGGGAGACGAACTCCGCCCAGTCGGCATATTCGTCCGGGTCGCAGCGCGCGCGGATGAAGGCGTCGTCGGTGAGGCCTTCGGTCACGATCACGTGCGCCATCGAGATGAGGACCGCGACATTGGTGCCCGGCTTGAGCGCGAGGTGATGCGCCGCCTCGATATGGGGTGAGCGGACCATGTCGATCCGGCGCGGATCGATCACGATCAGCCTGGCGCCTTCGCGCAGGCGCTGCTTCATCCGGCTGGCGAAGACCGGATGGCCGTCGGTCGGGTTGGCGCCGATCACGACCATCAGGTCGCACTGGTCGACCGAGTCGAAATCCTGGGTGCCGGCGGACGTGCCGAAAGCGGTCTTGAGGCCGTAGCCGGTCGGCGAGTGGCAGACCCGGGCGCAGGTATCGACATTGTTGGTGCCGAAGCCGGCGCGGACCAATTTCTGGACGAGGAAGGTCTCTTCATTGGTGCAGCGCGACGAGGTGACGCCGCCGATCGCGCGCGCGCCGTGCTGCGCCTGGATCCGCCGGAATTCGGACGCGGTGTGCCGAATCGCCTCGTCCCAGCTCACCACCCGCCAAGGCTGGTCGATCGACTCGCGGATCATCGGCTCGAGGATCCGCTCCTTATGGGTGGCATAGCCCCAGGCGAAGCGGCCCTTGACGCAGGAGTGACCGTGATTGGCCTTGCCCTCCTTCCACGGCATCATCCGGACGACCTGCTCGCCTTTCATCTCCGCCTTGAAGGTGCAGCCGACGCCGCAATAGGCGCAGGTCGTGACCGCGCTCCATTCGGGCAGGCCGACTTCGGCGACCGCCTTCTCGCGCAAGGATCCGGTCGGGCAGGCCTGGACGCAGGCGCCGCAGGAGACACATTCCGAGGCGAGGAAGGGTTCATCCTGGCTGGCCGAGACCTTCGAGCCGAAGCCACGGCCGGCGATGGTCAAGGCGAACGTGCCCTGAACCTCGTCGCAGGCACGGACGCAGCGGGAACAGACGATGCACCTCGCCGGATCGAAGGCGAAATAGGGATTGGACGCGTCGACCGCCACGTCCTGATGGCTGCAGCCGGCCGCATAAGGATTTCCGGTCACGCCCAATGTCTCGGCGACCGCCTTCAGCTCGTTCTCGAACGCGCCGTCGCCTTGGAGCGCCTCGGCCGGGAAGTCGGACAGATAAAGCTCGACAACGCCGCGCCGGACCTTGTCGAGCCGCTCGCCCGAGGTCCGCACCGCCATGCCTTCGGCGACTGGCGTGGTGCAGGAGGCGGGGAGGCCGGCGCGGCCATCGATCTCGACCAGGCAAACCCGGCAGGATCCGAACGCCTTGAGGCTGTCGGTCGCGCAGAGCTTCGGCAGCGGCTGGCCGGCGAGACTCGCGGCGCGCATCACCGAGGTTCCAGCCGGCACCGACACCGGCTTGCCGTCGATGGTCAGCGTCACCAGCGCGCCTTCGGGCGCGGGCGGGGTGCCGTGATCGGGCTCGACGATCAGCTTCATTGCGCCGCTTCTACCGCCGGCGCGGGGGCGAAGTCCTCCGGGAAATGGCGGAGTGCGGACAAAACGGGATAGGGCGTGAAGCCGCCGAGCGCGCAGAGCGAGCCCCAGCGCATGGTCTCGCACAGCTCCTCGATTTGGCCGATATGTGCGCGCACATCCGCGCCGGCGACGATCCGGTCGAGCAATTCGACGCCGCGGGTCGATCCGATCCGGCAGGGCGTGCACTTGCCGCAGCTCTCGGCCGCGCAGAACTGCATTGCGAAGCGCGCCATTTTCGCCATGTCGACGCTGTCGTCGAACACCACCACGCCGGCATGACCGATCAGCCCGTCCGCCTCGGCAAAGGCCTCGTAATCGAACGGAAGATGAAACCAGCTCGGCGGGAAATACGCGCCGAGCGGGCCGCCGACCTGAACCGCCTTGACCGGCCGGCCGGACAAGGTGCCGCCGCCAATGTCGTTGACCAGCTCGCCGAGCGTGATGCCGAAGGCCGTCTCGAACAGGCCGCCATTTTTCACGTTACCGGCGAGCTGGATCGGCATCGTCCCGCGCGAGCGCCCCATGCCGAAATCGGCATAGGTCTGGCCGCCCTCCGCGAGGATGAAGGGCACGGCGGCGAGCGTGAGGACGTTGTTGATGATGGTCGGCATGCCGAACAGGCCGACATGGGCCGGCAATGGCGGCTTGGCGCGGACTTCGCCGCGCTTGCCCTCGATCGAATCGAGCAAGGACGTCTCCTCGCCGCAGACATAGGCGCCGGCGCCGACGCGGACCTCCATGTCGAAGGCGTGGGGCGATCCGAGCAGGGAGTCGCCGAGCAGGCCATGCGTCCGCGCTGTCGCGATCGCCTGCTCCATCGCCCGCACCGCGTGCGGATATTCGGAGCGAATGTAGATGAAACCGCGGGTGGCGCCGACCGCGAGGCCGGCGATCGCCATGCCCTCGATAAGCATGAAGGGGTCGCCCTCCATCACCATCCGGTCGGCGAAGGTGCCGCTGTCGCCCTCGTCGGCATTGCAGACGATATATTTCTGCCGGGCCTGCGTCTCGGCCGCGGTCTTCCACTTGATCCCGGCCGGGAAGCCGGCGCCGCCGCGTCCGCGAAGGCCGGAGGCGGTCACTTCCTCGACCGCCGCCGCCGGGCCGATCGCGATCGCGCGTTCGAGGCCCTTGAAGCCGCCATGCGCGCGATAATCGTCGATCGACTGCGGGTCGGTGATGCCGCATCGGGCGAAGGTCAGGCGGGTCTGGCGGTTGAGGAAGGGCAGATCCTCGACCGGTCCGAGCGCCGCTTCATGATCGCGGCCGGTCAGCGCTGCCTCGACCAAGGCGGGGACCTGGTCCGGCGCGATCCGGCCGAAGCCGATCCGGACGCCGCCCACCTCGGCCTCGACCAGCGGCTCGAGCTCGAACATGCCGCGCGAGCCGCTGCGGATGATCTGGTGGTCGCCGCGGCCGACCAGCGCTTTGGCGAGCGCGGCTGCGACCGCGTCGGCGCCGACCGCCAGCGCGGCGGCATCACCGGGGACGAAGAATCTCATCCGGCAACCTTGTCGATCAGCCGCAGCGCCGATGCTGCGTCGAGGCGGGCATGGACTTCGTCGCCGGTCATGGCCGACGGGCCACTGGCGCACAGGCCGAGGCAATAGACCGTCTCGGTCTCGATCCGCGGATCGGACTCGAACAAGGGCGCGATCTGGTCGACGCCACGGGCCTGGCAGGCCTCGGCGCGGCACAGCTTGATCACCGGGCGCGTCGCGGGGGTGCGCTTGAAATCGTGATAGAAGGTGACGACGCCGTGCACTTCGGCGCGGGACAGGTTCAGCGCCTTGGCGATGACCGGAATTGCGGCGTCGGGGATGTGGCCCAACAGGTCCTGGACGTCGTGCAGGATCGGCAGCAGCGCGCCGGGCCGGCCGGCCTGGCGGGCGAGGATTTCGGCGAGGGCTTCGGGGTTCATCGCGGTCGATTGTGGCGCAATGTGCGGGACAACGCCATGCGCGCGATGTCGATAGTTGTTGCGGGTCACGACCTCCCCCTCTCCCCTTCAGGGGAGAGGGTCGGGGAGAGGGGGAGTCGTTCGAGAAATACAGAGCGATCGGTGCGATTCCCGCAGGCCGGACCCCTCTCCCTAACCCTCTGCCCTGAAGGGGAGAGGGAACAGAGTGATAGCGTGAAGTGATCACCTGTGGTCATATTTGACTCGCATTCCTATGCCGCGCTCCGCAAAGCCCCAGCCATGCATTACGACGTCCTCATCGTCGGGAGCGGGCATGGCGGGGCGCAGGCGGCGATCGCGCTTCGGCAGCGCAAGTTTGGCGGCAGCGTCGCCATCGTCGGCGACGAGCCGGACCTGCCTTATGAGCGGCCGCCGCTCTCCAAAGACTATTTTTCGGGCGAGAAGCCGTTCGAGCGGATCCTGATCCGGCAGCCGCATTATTGGCAGGAGCAGGAGATCGCTTTGCTGCCCGGCCGGCGGGTCGAGGCGGTCGATCCGGAAGCGCGGCGCGTGGTGCTCGCCGATGGCACCATGATTTCCTACGGAGACCTGATCTGGGCGGGCGGCGGCGAGGCGCTGAAGCTGCGCTGCGAGGGCGCGGACCTGGCCGGGGTTCATACCGTCCGCAGCCGATTCGAGGTCGACCGCATCCTCGCGGAATTGCCCGCCGTGAGCCGCGCGGTCGTGATCGGGGGCGGCTATATCGGGCTCGAGGCGGCGGCGGCGCTGGTCAAGCTCGGCAAGCCGGTGGTTCTGCTCGAG
>JAYRLF010000551.1:0-2031 GCA_041905385.1 Allosphingosinicella sp. | reverse complement strand
GTTCGAGCCGCCTTTTCGTCTCGGCCAGCTGTCCCTGGAGGAAGTCGCGCGAATAGGCCGAGGTCTCGAAGCGCCGCTGCAGATTCGCCCGGATGAAATTCTCGGCGAACGCATTGGCGATCCGGGCGGACAGCGCCGGATCGGAGCTCTCGAAATGGATATGCGCGACCCGGGTGTTGCGCGGAAGATCGACCGACATGCCGGCCTGGAGTGCCCGGGTGATCCGTTCCCTGGTCTCGGCGTTGTTCGACGCCTGCTGGGCGTTCGGCGCGCCGCCGAGCTCCGCCATGAAGCGCTCGTCGCCGGCCAGGTTCATGCTCTGGCCGACGCGCTGGGCCAAGGAGCGGCTGCGCAGGATGTCGAGCTGGGTCTGGAGGAACCGTTCCGCCTCGGTCGGCCCGAGATTGGGCTCGACATCCTCGCTGTTCAGGATGCGCGCTGACTGTTGGTCGATCTGGACCGTGGTGGTCGCGCGGAAGGTCGGCGTCGCGAGCAGCGAAGCGGCCAGCCCGAGCAGCGCGCCGAGCGTGAGCAGGCTGAGGATCCACCATTTGTTGCGGTAGAGGATGGCCCAGATCGACCGGAGATCGACGCCCCAATCCTCTTCCTCCCATTCCGGGCGTGGCCCGCGCAGCTGCAGATCGTGCGGCTGCAAATGGGCCAGCTGGTGGCCGGACCCGCCGGCGGGAAGGAGCTTGCCTGTTTCTTCGTTCATGATCGCGCCTCAGCCAGAATCTCAAATGGGTCGGAAAATGCCGAGCAGCGGCGCCGCCTGCAGCAGGTCGCGCCAGAAGGAGCGCGCCTGCGAATAGCCGACGACGACGACGTCGTTTCCGAGGATCTCAGGATCCGTCGCCTCCCCCCGACGGATGCTGTTGACGTCGAACAAAGCCCCCATCCGCTGGCCGTCGACGTTGCGGAAAACGACGACGTCGCGAAGCGCGGCGACCCGCGTTTCGCCGCGCGCCAGCGCGAGCGCCTCGAGCAGGGTGGTGCGGCCGCGAATGTCGTAGACGCCGGCCTGATTGACCTCGCCCTGGACGGTGACGCGCTGCGAGACGGATCCGGTCACCGCGACCGTTACCTGGGGGTCGCGCAGATAGCGCTGCGAGAGGCGCTCGGCGATCCGGCCGGACAGCTGGCCGGCGGTCAGGCCGGACGCCGGGATCGAGCCGACCAAAGGCAGCGACACATTGCCGGCCGCGTCGACCTGGGCCGCCTCGACCGACATTTGCGGCTCCTGGTAGACGGTCACCGAGACGGTATCGAGCGGGCCGATGCGATAGTCCCGTGCCTGGGTCTGGGGCTGGCCCTGGGTCGGCACGCCCAGCGCCGCATAGGCATTGGCGCCGCGCGGCAGATCGGTGCCGGAGAGGCTGGCGGTGCCGCAACCCGCGACGAGCAGGCCGGCAAGCAATCCGACAAATGCGCGTTTCATGACACGACCTCCTTTGCGATCGAACAAGAGAGCGGAGCCGTTCGCCTTCGCCCGCATTCAGATGACCCTTCGTCCAGTGCCGTCCGACCGGACGGTGAGATCGTCGATCCAGCCGTCGAGCGCGCGCCCGCCCTGGTGGCTGACGCGGAGCTCGACCCGTTGCGCGGCGCAGCCGGCTGCCGGGATCCGGACAGGTTGGCGAAGCCGCGACCAGGGGCCGCCGTCCGGCGCCGGGAGGGCTTCGCGGCTGCCGATGTCGGCCGTGCCGCCATCGAGGCAGGTGACGGTCCAATCCAGGGCCTCGAGGAAGGCCGGCGTGCCTTCCCGCACGCGGCCCTCGATCATCCAGGTGCCGGGCGACATGGCCGTGATCCTGCTCAGCAGCGTGCCGGCGAGCGCGCCGTCGGTCTGGATGCGCAGGCTGTTGCGGAGCGAAGGCGGCGGCGCTGCGTCCAGGAACGCGACCGCGCCCGGCAGGTCGCGGCGGCGCCATTCGAACGGAGCAGGCGCAGCGAGCAGGTCGGCGCGCTCGAAGCTGCCATTGCCCGGAGTGCCGGCGGCGCGGCGAGGCCGTCCGATCTCGATCCACAGCG
>JAYRLF010000550.1:0-2037 GCA_041905385.1 Allosphingosinicella sp. | reverse complement strand
GGCCGCGCCGGCGGCGCGGTGGTCGAGGAGGTGCGCGAGCAGTTCCGCGACAATCCGGGCATCATGGAAGGCACGTCGCGGCCCAATTATGCCCGCACCGTCGACCTGGTCACCAAGGCGGCAATCAAGGAGATGATCGTGCCGAGCCTGCTGCCGGTGTTCGCGCCGATCGCGGTCTTCTTCATCGTCCGCCTGGTCGCCGGCCCGGCCCAGGGCTTCGCCGCGCTGGGCGCGCTGCTGATCGGCGTGATCGTCTCGGGCCTGTTCGTCGCCATCTCGATGACCTCGGGCGGCGGCGCCTGGGACAATGCCAAGAAATATATCGAGGACGGCAATTTCGGCGGCAAGGGCTCCGAGGCGCACAAGGCCGCGGTGACCGGCGACACGGTCGGCGATCCCTACAAGGATACCGCCGGTCCGGCCGTCAATCCGATGATCAAGATCACCAACATCGTCGCTTTGCTGCTGCTGGCGGCGCTGGCCGGCCACGGCGGCTGATCCTGATCTGAACAGGCGCATGAAACCCCGTCCGGCACCAACCGGGCGGGGTTTCATTTTCAGAGGCGAGCCGCTAAGGGCAGCCGGCACTTTTTCGAAGCAAGGATTTGAATGGCCAAGGAAGAACTTCTCGAGATGCGCGGGCAGGTGGTCGAACTGCTGCCCAACGCCATGTTCCGCGTCCGTCTCGAAAACGGCCATGAGATCCTCGGCCACACGGCCGGCAAGATGCGCAAGAACCGCATCCGCGTGCTGACCGGCGACGAGGTGCTGGTCGAGCTGACGCCCTACGACCTGACCAAGGGTCGGATCACCTACCGCTTTAAGTAAGAGCGAGCCGGTGAGGCTCGTCCTGGCATCCGCTTCGCCGCGTCGGCTCGATCTGCTGGCGCGGATCGGCGTCACGCCCGACGCCGTCCTTCCCGCCGAGATCGACGAAAGCCCCGCCAAAGGCGAGCTGCCCATCCCCTATGCGCGCCGGATCGCGGCCGCCAAGGCGGCGGCGGTCGCGCAGCCGGACGAGGTCACGCTGGCCGCCGACACCGTGGTCGCCGTCGGCCGGCGCATCCTCGGCAAGGCCGAGACCGAGGCGGAGGCGCGCAGCATGTTGCGGCTGCTGTCCGGGCGTCGGCACCGGGTCCACAGCGCCGTCACCGTCGTCGATGCGGGCGGCAAGGCACGCCATCGCCTGTCCAGTTCGATCGTCACCTTCAAACTGCTGTCGGACGAGGAAACGGCCGCCTATCTCGCCAGCGGCGAGTGGCAGGGCAAGGCTGGCGGCTATGCGATTCAGGGCCGCGCCGGAGCCCTGATCCGTGCCTTGTCCGGTTCCTATTCCGGCGTGGTCGGCCTGCCCCTGTTCGAGACGAGGGCGCTGCTGCGCGCGGCCGGCTATCCGCTATCGTGACGAGAGCGGATCTTGGCTGAATGGCTCTATGAGGAGGGGATCGGCGAGAATCGCGCGATCCTCGTCGACGGCGACGAGATCGTCGAAGCCGCGATCGAGCTGCCCACTCCGATCCGCGCCGGCGCCGTCCTCGCCGCGCGGCTGACCAGGATCGTCATCGCCGGACGGCGCGGCATCGCCGCGGCTGAGGGCAACGAGCTTCTCGTCGAACCTTTGCCGCCCGGACTGACGGAGGGCGCGCTCTTCCGTGCAGAGATCCTGCGCGAGGCGATAACCGAGCCCGGACGCGCCAAGCTCGCCAAGGCCCGCATCACTGAAGCGGGCGAGCGGGATGGCCCGACCTTGCGGCAGCGCCTGGGCGATTACACGCTCCTGACGCCTTCCGATCCGGATCGTTTCGAGCAGGCCGGCTGGTCCGAGCTGCTCGACCAGGCCGCGACCGGCGCGATCCCCTTTGCCGGCGGCGCGCTGCGGATGAGCCTGACCCCGGCCATGACCCTGTTCGACGTCGACGGCAACCTGCCGCCGGAGGCGCTGGCCGAGGCCGGCGCCGCGGCGGCGGCGCGCGCAAGCCGGGCGGTCGGAATCGCCGGCTCGATCGGGCTGGATCTTCCGACCCTTTCCGACCGCGG
>JAYRLF010000111.1:0-10987 GCA_041905385.1 Allosphingosinicella sp. | reverse complement strand
CTCATGGCGCGAGGAGGCGTTCGATCACCCGGAACCGCTGACGACGCGCGAGCGCGACGTGCTGAAGCTGATGACCAGCGGCATCTCCAATTCGCAGATCGCCTCCGCGCTGCGGCTCGGCGAGGGCACCGTCCGCAATCACGTCTCCAGCATCCTCTCCAAGCTCGGCGTCGCCGATCGCACCAAGGCGGTGCTGGTGGCGCTGCACCGCCAGCTGGTCTGACGACGCGAGCCAAGCGGGCGATTCTCCCCTGTGCACCGGCGCGAGACGCTACGTGAATGTGCTTCAAAAAAGATATTCACACACACGATAGTGAGTATTGACAGTTCGATTCGGCGCGGTATCAATTCGCGGAACGAGGGACGTGAAAAACACGCCCGCAAAAGGGGAGGATGAAGCATGAAGGCCAAGCTTCTCGCGTCCGTGTCCGCCGCCGTGGCGATGCTGCTGCCGGCCGCGGCTCACGCACAATCGAACGCCACGACCGACTCCGCCCAGGAGTCGCAGGACAATAACGACATCATCGTGACCGCGACCCGTCGCGCCGAACGGCTGCAGGACGTGCCGCTCAGCGTGACCGCTTACACCCAGGAGGAGCTGACCGAGCTCGGCGTGGTCGGTTATGAAGGGCTTGCCCAGAACACGCCGGGCATCGTCGTCAACCGGCCGACCGCCAACTTCAACAACTTCACCAGCCGAGGCATCAACACCAACGGCTACAGCGCCGGCCTGCAGAGCGCGGTCGCCATCTACATCGACGAGTTGCCGATCTCCGCCAACGGCAATTCCACCATCCTCGATCCCAATCTCTTCGACGTCGAGCGGGTCGAGTTCCTACGCGGCCCGCAGGGCACCTTGTTCGGCTCGAGCTCGCTCGCCGGCGCGATGCGGATCATTACCCGCAGCCCCGATCTTGACGAGTTCCAGGCCAGCGCCCTGGTCGATTTCGGCCTGACCGGGTCGGACTCCTTCCGCCAGCGCTACAATGGCATGGTCAACATTCCGCTGCTGAACGATAGCGTCGCAATTCGCGCCGTCGGCTTCTACCGGCACGAGGAAGGCTGGGTGAACAATATCGGCACCGGCATCGACAATGCCAACACGCTCGAAAGCTTCGGCGGCCGGCTCACTCTGCTCGCCCGCCCGACCGACCGCCTGTCGATCCGTCTGCTCGCGTCCTATGAGGACAGCGATCCGCGGGACAGCGCCCTCACCAATCCCGCGCTCGGCCTCTACACCCGCCGTTCGGACCGGCCTGACCTGTTCCAGGCCGAGCTCACCAATTACAACGTCACCGTCAATTACGACCTCGATTTCGCCGAGTTCATCAGCTCGACCACGATCTCGAAGTTCGATCAATTGTTCGTCGTCGACCTCGCCGGCACATTCGGCCAGGCGATCGCCTTCGCACTTGACGCCTATGCCTTCGATGACATCATCGTCGAGGAGGCACGGCTGGTGTCAGCTCCGGGCGGAAGCTTCGACTGGGTCGCGGGCTTCTTCTATTTCGACAAGCGCCGGTCGGTCGACTTCAACTATCGCTCGTCGCCCGAATTCCTGGCATCCCGCAACCTGACCGGCTTGCCGGACGAATATTACCAGCGCTTCAATGCTTATACCGACCAGAGCGAGATCGCCGGCTTCGGCGAGGCGACCTACCGCTTCACCGACGATTTCTGGGTGACGGCCGGCCTGCGCTACACCCATACGACCGTCCAGTCGTTCACCCGCGGCGGCGGCTACAACAGCAACTACCTTGGCGTCGCGCTCGGCGGATTTCGCAACATCCCGCTCACGGTGACGCCGATTCCGCCCGCGGTCGGGCTCCGGGTCGAGGACGACCGTCTCTCCTGGAAGGCGAGCGTTTCGTGGCGGCCGACGCCCGAGATCACGACCTATGCGACGATCGCGACGGGTTTCCGCGCGCCGGTCGTCAACGCTCGCGCCGGCCTTCCCAGTGCGATCGACCCGAACGATCTGGTCATTCCGAATGGCGCCAATTCCGACAAGCTCACCAATTACGAGGTCGGCCTCAAGGGACGCTGGCTCGGGGGCGCCCTGACCGCCAATCTCGCCGCTTATTATATCAGCTGGCGCGACATCCAGGTTCAGGCCAACCGCCTATCGGACCAGGTCCAGTTCGCGACCAATATCGGCGGTGCCGAGAGCTACGGCTTCGAATTCGAGCTGGCCGCACGGCCCGTGCGCGGTCTCAGCATTTCGCTCAACGGCTCGATCAACGAAGCCAAGGTGACCGACCTGACGGCAACCGAGGCGGCCATCTCCGGCGCCACCGTCGGGACCAGGCTGGCGTCGCCCCACTTCCAGGGCTCAGCGACCTTGCGTTACGATTTCCCGGTCTCGGACCGCGCGAACGCATGGCTGGCCGCCAACGTCTCGCACTCGGGCTCCTTCCCGAATCAGTTCCCGCGCGTGCCCGGACGGCCGACCCTTCCCAGCCCGACCTACGATTTCACCGACGCCTGGACCAACGTGAACCTCTATGCGGGGGTCAATGTCGGCACCGACCTCAACGTCACGGCCTATGTGGAGAATCTGTTCGACGACTCCTCGGTCACCTACATCCATCCGGAGGCCTTCCTCGACGGCCGCTACGCCCGCCTGCGCCCGCGCACCATCGGCGTCCGCGTCGGCTATCAATTCTAGGCGATCCCCGTGACCGTGTCGGCGTCCTCCTTTCGCTCCTTGGTGCTCGGCCTTGCTGCCTGTCTCTGCGCCCCGCTGGCGGCGCAGCGGCCGGCGACGGTCGAGGCGCCCGCCGGAGCGGCCCGGGGGACGCTCGAACAGGGGATAAGGGTCTTCAGGGGACTGCCCTTCGCCTTGCCGCCGGTCGGCGAACGGCGCTGGCGGCCGCCGGCCGAGGCGCCGCGCTGGCAGGGCGTGCGGGACGCGACCCAATTCGGGCCATCCTGCATCCAGCCGGTGCGGCGCACCGCGAGCATCTATGCCGACAATGTCGGACCGACCAGCGAGGACTGCCTGACCCTCAATGTCTGGGCGCCGGAAAATGCCCGCGGCGCGCCGGTCTTCGTCTGGATCTATGGCGGCGCCCTCACCACCGGCGCGAGCCGGCTCTCCATGTATGACGGTGCCGCGCTCGCCCGGCAGGGTCTGGTCGTGGTCTCGATCAACTATCGCGTCGGCGTGCTCGGCTACCTCGCCCATCCCGCGCTCAGCGCGGAATCGGACGAGCGCACTTCCGGCAATTACGGCCTGCTCGACCAGATCGCCGCCCTGCGCTGGGTCAACCGCAACATCGCCGCCTTCGGCGGCGATCCGCGCCAGGTGACGATCGCCGGTGAATCGGCCGGCGCGCTCAGCGTCATGTATCTGATGGCCTCGCCGCGCGCCCGCGGCCTGTTCCAGCGCGCCATCGCCCAGAGCGCCTACATGCTGTCGCACCCCGAGCTGCGCGACGCCCGGTTCGGCTTTCCGGCGGCCGAGGCGGTCGGGAGCTGGCTGCAGGGCCAGGTCGGCGCCGCCAATCTGAACGCTTTGCGCGCGATGGATCCGCAGCAATTGACCGAGAGCGCCGCCCGCGCCGGCTATATTCCCTGGGGGACGATCGACGGCGCCGTCCTTCCGCGCCAGCTGGTCGACATTTTCGACCGCGGCGAGCAGGCGCCGGTTCCGATCCTGGCCGGCTTCAACCAGGGCGAGATCCGCTCGCTCCGCGTGCTGCTGCCGCCCGCGCCCGCCGACGCGTCGGCCTATGAGGCGGCGGTCCGGACCGGCTATGGCGACCTCGCCGAAGATTTCCTGCGCCTCTATCCGTCGAGCGACATCGCCGAGTCGATGCTCGCGACCACCCGCGACGCCATGTACGGCTGGACCGCAGAACGGCTCGCCGCGCGCCAGACCGCGCTCGGCCGGCCGAGCTTCGTCTATCTGTGGGATCATGGCTATCCGGCGACCGACCGGGCCGGCCTCCACGCCTTCCACGCCGGCGAAATCCCTTATGCGTTCGGCAATATCCGCCGGGCCGCTCCAGACTGGCCGGCCATTCCGAACACGCCGGCCGAGCGGCGGCTCTCCCAGGCGATGGTCCAATATTGGGCGAGCTTCGCGCGCACCGGCCGTCCGACCGCCGCCGGTCAGCCGGCCTGGCGCCCTTATGGCGACGGCCAGGCCTATATGCATTTCGCGGCCGGCCCCGAGGCGCGGCGCGATCCCCTGCCCGGTCATTACGAATTGCACGAACAGGTCGTCTGCCGCCGCCGCGCCGCCGGGATCGGCTGGACCTGGAATGTCGGCGTCGCGGCGCCGCCGATGCCGCCGCAGGCGCCGGGGTGCCGATGACCGACGGGGAAATGCAGCACTTCGCGCTGACGGTCGACAAGTTCCTGCTTCACGCCGCCAAGTGGCACCCCCGGGCCGAGGTCGTGACCGCCCGGGGTGGCGGCGTGATCGACCGGATCGGCTATGCCGGCCTGCTCGAGCGCGCCCGCCGCGTCTCGTCGGTGCTGGCCCAGCGCGGCATTTCCACGGGCGACCGGGTCGCGACCCTCGCCTGGAACAGCCAGGCCCATGTCGAGGCCTGGTATGCGATCATGGGCATGGGGGCGGTCTGCCACACGCTCAACCCGCGCCTGCTGGCCGCGCAAAGCGCCGACATGCTGGCCCAGTCGGAGGCGCGGGTGCTGATCGCCAGCGCCGACCTCGCGCCCCTGGTGCGCGGCATTTGCGAGAAGGCGCCGTCGATCCGGCACGTCATCGTGATCGACGGGCCGGCGGAGGCTGTGGCGATCGACTCGGACCGGGTGCAGGTCGTCGCGATGGAGACGGCGATGGCGGCCGAACTCGAGCCGGTCTCATGGGGCAGCTTTGCTGAGACCGCCCCGTGCGGCCTCTGCTTCACCTCGGGCACGACCGGCGCGCCGAAGGGCGTCACCTACACCCATCGCGGCAATTATCTGCACAGCCTGCGCCAGCTCCAGGCGGACGTCACCGGCATCACCTCGCGCGACGCCGTGCTCACCGTCGTGCCGATGTTCCACGCCAATGCCTGGGGCCTGCCGTTCGTCGTGCCCGCAGCCGGCGGCAAGCTCGTCCTGCCCGGCCGCCAGGCCGATGGCGCCAGCCTCGCCGATCTGATCGAGACGGAAGAGGTGACGATCGCGGTCGCCGTCCCGACCGTCTGGCTCGGCCTGGTCGATCATCTCGACGAGACCGGGCGTAGCCTCCCGTCGCTCAGGCAGATCATGGTCGGCGGCTCGCCGATGCCGCCGGCCCTGATGCAGCGGATCGAGGCGCGCGGCATCGCCGTCCAGACCACCTGGGGCATGACCGAGCTCTCGCCGCTGGGCACCGCCACCCCTCCGGGCGCCCCGGATCGCAAGGCGTCGCAATCGGGCCGGCCCGCGGTCGGCGTCGATCTGATGCTGGCCGACCGCGCCGGCAGGCCCCTGCCCGATCAGCATGGCGGCGAGGGACGCCTCCATGTCCGCGGCTCGTCGGTCGTCGAGCGCTATTTCGGCCATGACGAGCCGGCGACGGTCGACGGCTGGTTCGACACCGGCGACCTCGCCCGGATCGATACCGACGGCAATCTCACCATCACCGGCCGCGCCAAGGATCTGATCAAGTCCGGCGGCGAGTGGATCAACCCGAGCGAGATCGAGGCGATCGTCGGCGCGCTGCCGCAGGTCTCGCTCGCTGCGGTGATCGGCCGCAGCGATCCCAAATGGGGCGAGCGGCCGATCCTGCTGGTCGAGATGCGCGACGGCGAGACGCTCAGCGACCGCGAGCTGCTCGAGCCGCTGCACGGTCAGGTCGCGCCCTGGTGGATCCCGGAATCGGTGATCCGGCTCAACAACATGCCGCTGGCGTCGACCGGCAAAATCGACAAGATGCGGCTCAGGTCGGAATATCGACAGTCATGAACCCGGTGACTCCGCTCGCGTTTCGGCCGGCGCCGGTAGCTAGGAAAGGTCGACTCTTGGCAGCAGCCAGCCAGACACGCCGCAAGCCGGCAACCAAGGCGGAGCAGCGCGCCGAGATGATCGAGCAGATCCTCGATGCGGCCGAATATCTGTTCTCGAAACACGGCCTCTACGGCGTCACGCTGAAGGACGTCGCCGCCCGGGTCGGCGTCCACCACACGCTGCTGAATTACTATTTCGACGACAAGAAGAAGCTGTACGATTCCGTGTTCGCACGGCGGGCCGGCGTCACCAGCGAACGACGGATGCGCGCGCTCGACGATTATGACGCCGCGACCGGCGGCAAGCCCACCGTCGAAGGCGCGCTGCACGCCTTTCTCGACACCGACCTCGACCTCTATATCGAAGGCGGCGAGGGCTGGAAGAATTACGGCGCCTTCGGCGCGCTCGCCTCGAACGGACCCGAGGGCGCCGAGCTGATGGACAAGCATTTCGATCCGGTCGTGCTGCGGCTGATCGGCCTGCTCAGGAAGGCGCTTCCCGACGCGGCCGAGGAAGACATTTTCTGGGGCTATCATTTCGTGACCGGAGCTTTGATGCTCACCCTCGCCCGCACTGGCCGCATCGACCGGCTGTCCGGCGGCCGGTGCAAATCGGACGATTATGCGGCGGTGAAGAAGCGCATGGCGAAGTTCATGGCGGCCGGCTTCCTGGAGATCTGCAACCGGAAGTAGCGGATCGCCGCGAAGGCTGCGTCGCGCGCAGAATATTAACTCGCACGATAGTGAATGAAGAGGAGCCGAACGGAATGAGATTGGACAAGCAGGTCGCCATCGTCACGGGAGCGGGCGCCGGGCTCGGCCGCTGCCACGCTCTGGCGATCGCATCCTGGGGCGCCAGGCTGGTCGTCAACGATCTCGATCCGGCGCGCGCCGAGGCCGTCGCCGAGGAGATCCGGGAGCGTGGCGGCGAGGCGATCGCCCTCGCCGGTTCCGTCACCGACGAGGCGGCCGTCGCGGCGATTGTCGACCGGACGATCGCCGATTGGGGCCGGATCGACATCCTGATCAACAATGCCGGCATCCTGCGCGACAAGAGCTTCGCGAAGATGACGATCGACGATTTCCGGCTGGTGGTCGACGTCCACCTGATCGGCGCGGCGATCTGCACCAAGGCGGTCTGGCCGGTCATGCAGCGGCAAGGCCACGGCCGGATCGTCCTCACCACCTCCTCGTCCGGCCTCTACGGCAATTTCGGCCAGGCCAATTACGGCGCGGCCAAGATGGCCCTGGTCGGGCTGATGCAGACCCTGGCCATCGAAGGCGAGAAATACGGGATCCGAGTCAACTGCCTGGCCCCGACCGCCGCGACCGGCATGACCGAGGGCCTCTTCACCCAGGATACGCTCGACGCGCTCGACCCCGCTCTGGTCAGCGCCGGCCTGCTCGCCCTGGTCGGCGACGAGGCCCCGACCCGGGCCATTCTCTGCGCCGGCGCGGGTCATTTCGCGCGCGCCCACGTCACCCTGACCGAGGGCGTTCTGGTCGGCGGCGGCGACGGCGCGGCGGAGTGCGTGATCGACAATTGGGACGCGATCGGCGCCCGCGCCGGCGAGATCGTGCCCGCTTACGGCTTCACCCAGCTCGAGCGGGAGCTGGCCAGCGCCGCACGCGACGGCCCGACCGCCGCGGCTGCCGAATGACAAGCGACGAGAGCCGCTGAAGCGGCCGGGAGCAGGAGAGGAGAAGGCGATGGCGACCAGCGAGCTGGACCTGCCCAAGCATCACGAGCCGACCCAGAGCGAGACGCGGGTCATCACCGCCTGCTCGCTCGGCACGATGTTCGAATGGTATGATTTCTACCTGTACGGGCTGCTGGCGAGCTACATCTCGCGCCATTTCTTCTCCGGGGTCAACGAGACCACCGCCTTCATCCTGGCGCTGGCCGCCTTCGCCGCCGGCTTCGCGGTGCGTCCGCTCGGATCGATCGTCTTCGGCCGGCTCGGCGATCTGGTCGGCCGCAAATATACCTTCCTCGTTACCATGGGCCTGATGGGCCTGTCGACCTTCGCGGTCGGCTTCCTGCCCGGCTACGAGACGATCGGAGTCGCGGCGCCGATCATCCTGGTCGCGCTGCGGCTGCTCCAGGGCCTCGCCGTCGGCGGCGAATATGGCGGCGCCGCGACCTATGTCGCCGAGCATGCGCCCAACCGGAAGCGCGGCTTCCACACCAGCTTCCTCCAGACCACGGCGACGGTCGGCCTGTTCACCGCCTTGCTGCTGGTGATCGGCCTGCGCGGCACGATCGGCGAGGCGGACTTCGCCGCCTGGGGCTGGCGCCTGCCCTTCCTGGCTTCGATCCTGCTGCTCGCCATCTCCTTGTGGATCCGGCTGCAGCTGGCCGAGAGCCCTGTGTTCCGGCGGATGAAGGCGGAAGGCGCGATCTCCAAGGCGCCGGTCAAGGAGGCGTTCGCCCGCTGGCCCAATCTCAAGCTCGTCCTTATCGCCCTGTTCGGCGCCGTCGCCGGCCAGGCGGTGATCGGCTACACCGCTCAATTCTACACGCTCTTCTACATGGAGCGGATCGCGCGGGTCGATCCGGCCACCGCCAACATCCTGCTCGTCACCGGCCTGATGATCGCGACTCCGGGCTTCGTCTTCTTCGGCTGGCTCAGCGACAAGGTCGGCCGCAAGCCGATCATCATGATCAGCTGCGCTTTGTTCACGCTCACCATATTCCCTCTCTTCCAGGCGCTGACCCAGGCCGCCAACCCGGCGCTGGCGGCGGCGGTCGCGCGCACGCCGGTCACGGTCGTCGCGCCGGCCGGCGAATGCTCGTTCCAGTTCGACCCGATCGGCCGCAACACGTTCGACACGACCAGCTGCGACATCGCCAAATCCTATCTGGCGCGGGGCGGCATCAACTACCGCAACCAGGATGCGCCGCCCGGCACGATCGCCGAGATCCGGGTCGGCTCGGCGGTCCTGGCCGCGCCCGATCCGGCCGCTATGACCGGCGCCGCGCGAACCGCCGCGGTGGCCGATTACCGCAACCGGGTCGGCGAAGCGCTCGCCGCCGCCGGCTATCCGCAGCGCGCCGATCCGGCGACGATCAACCGGCCGCTGGTGATCGCGATCCTGGTCGTGATCATGCTGATGGCGACCGGCGCCTACGCCCCGCTCGCGGCGTTGCTGGTCGAATTGTTCCCGGCGCGGATCCGCTACACGTCCATGTCCCTGCCCTACCATATCGGCAATGGCTGGTTCGGCGGCTTCCTGCCGACCACCGCCTTCGCGATGGTCGCCGCGACCGGCGATATCACTTACGGCCTCTGGTATCCGGTCGTTATCGCCGGCATGACGACGATCGTCGGGCTGCTCTTCCTGCCCGAGACCTTCCGCCGCGACATCGACGATTAGGAAACGAGCGCCACCTCGACCAGCCGTCGAAATGCCAGGATCGTCCGCGCGACCGCGTCGGCCGAGACGCATCTTTCGTCATCCTCGGCGACGTGATGGAAGCGATGCAGGCCGAACACGCCGGCGAGCGAGGGATAGCCGGCCGCGATGATGTTGGTGAGTTCGCCGGCGGACAGCGCGTCGCTGCGATAAGGCGCCTCGAGACCGGCGAGGCCGGCGAAGACCTGCCGGGCGGCCGACAGCAATGCCGGGCTGACGACCAGGTATCGCTGCGAGTCCGTGCCCGGCAGCGGGTGCAGGCCGCCCACCGAATCGTGCCAGTCGCGCGCGGCGAGATTGGCGCCGAGATGGAGCCAGTAGACGGTCTCGGCCGGCCGCGGCGCCGCCTCGCGCAGCATCTCCTCGGCGCCGAGATTGCTATATTCGTGGCCGCTATTGGCGATGAAGGCGAGGTCGAAATCCCGCACCGATGCGCTCGTCCAGCGCGCCAGGTCCAGCCAGGCGGCGATGCCGCCGCCGCGCTCGCCGGCGCAGCCGAACCAGCCCGAGCGTGGGGTCGAGACGACCAGCCAGCGTCCCCTGCCGCGGTCGAGCCGGCCGATCAGGTTGAAAGCCGGCCGGCGCCCGCCGCGGCCGGTCAGATGCAGAGTCGCGCGCGCGCCGCGCGCCGCTGCCGCCAGAAAAGGTCGAGCCGCCTCGGGCGCCAGCAGCGCGACGGGCCCCGCGAACAGCGGCCGCCGTCCGTCCGCATTGAGCGCGATCAGCTTGCCGGTCGGTCCGTTGGTGACGGCCACGGCCGCCCGCGCCCCGCCTGCAAAGGCCGCCTCGATCGGCCGCCGGATCTCGGGTGACAGGATGGTCGACCAGCGGCCGGTTGGAAGGTCGACCAAGCCGATCGACCCGGCCAGGGGCGCGGCCGCATGTCCGGCCGCATCGATCCGGACGATCGGCCCGGATATCCCCCCATCGGGGGTCGGAATCACGATCGGCTGAGCCCAGACCGGCGCGCTTTCCTCGCCGCAGGTCAACCTGCAGCGGCTCGCTTCGAACCAGGGCACCGCGATCGCCTGGCGCGCGACCGCGAAGCCGAGCCGGCGCAGCTCCGCCTCCAGCCAGGCGCCGCAGCCATTGTCGCCGTCCCCGCCCGCCTGCTTGCCGCCGAAGCCGATATAGCGCCGCAGATCCTCGCCCACGCCGGCCATGTCCGCCGCCGCCGGGACCTGGACCGCCGCCACCGGTAGCGCCGCCGAGCCTGCGAGGAATTGACGCCGGTTCGTCTGCTCCATTGGCCTCCCCTTTCGCGCCGCCGCTGCTTGATATTCACACGCGTGTGAATGTATTTCCAGGTCAGGCGGCTGGCAATTGCGCGGGTGAGGAATAGCGATGCGTCCGACATTCTCCCTTGCCTGGCTGGCGGCGTGGACTGGCCTATGCATGCCGCTCGTTCCCGCAACAGCGGCCGAGCCGGCGACCGCGACGATCGCGCAAGGCCGTCTCGCCGGGTCGCGCGACGGCTCGATCCGCATCTTCAAGTCCATTCCCTACGCCCGGCCGCCGGTTGACGAACGCCGTTGGCGGCCGCCCGCTCCGGCCCTCCCGTGGGCCGGAACCCGCGACGCGACCGTCTTCGGCCCGAGCTGCATGCAGCCGCCGGTTCCGGCGGC
>JAYRLF010000549.1:0-2048 GCA_041905385.1 Allosphingosinicella sp. | reverse complement strand
CAAGTCCTCAGTCAACTCGACTGGCCAACGCGTTGAGGGTGGCTCTCCCTTCATCCTTAGGGGAATTCCGAAGGGATCTATGCTTAGCACCAAGTATTTCATTCTTGCCCATTCACCCCGAGTCGCGGTCGTCGCCCAGGCATGGTTTGAACTCGACGAGGCTATCCGACGATCAAGCCTGAAACCGATATATCCCCTAGTCGCGCTCTCGCCGCTGCTTCCTGCAGTCGCGCGCTGGGATTCTCTGCGACGGCGCGGCCATACCAATATCGGGCTGCGTCAAGTTCGCCTATCGCTTCATAGCATTCGGCTATTCGGCCTCCGAGATAACCACCGTCTAGAGACTCGTCTCCGTCGGCCATGAACAGGTAGATGCGTAGAGCGTCTCCGTAACGGCCTGCATCTTTGTGCGCCTTGGCGGAGCTTTCTAAATGGTTGAAATCGTACTCCATGGAGGATGCTCATTCCCACGCCGGGATTCGAAACATTCGAAACCCCATCATAGCCGAATTCTCTCGAGACAAAAAAAGAGCGGCGGCTCGAGGGCCGCCGCTCTGCCGGAGTGCAGTTCGGGTCATTCCGAGCTGGGTCAGATGACCGCAAACTCCCCGGCGCTGATCAGCATCTGATGGTCGAACGACACCAGGCTCTGGATGGCGATATTGTCGCCCGGGCCCGGATCGAGCACGTCGATGCCGTTGCCGCCGATCAGCACATCGTCGCCATTGCCGCCGAGCAGCACGTCATTGCCCTCTCCGCCGACGAGGACGTCATCGTCGTCGCCGCCGTCGAGCGTGAGCTGGATGCTGCCGGCGCCGACGCCCGACGCCTCGATGACGTCGTCGCCGGCCAGGGTGCGGATGATCAGCCGGTCGTTCGCCGCCTCGAAACCGGTGATGTTCACCTGCGCTGCCAGGCCGAGCACGGACACGCCGCCATTGTCGCCGACCACCAGCACGACGTCGTCGGCATTGGTGGCGTAGACGATCACCGTGTCCGCCTGTCCGTCGGCGCCGCCGAGGTTCAGGTTGACCTCGGTGACGTCGGTGCCGCTGAGATCGCCGACCTCGACATGGTCGGCGCCGCCGAGGCCGACATAGTTGATCGCCTCGACGTCGTTGAGATCCATGACGACGTTGGCGACGTCGCGGGTGAACAGCACACGGCCGCCATTGGCGACAATGTCGATCTGCTCGGCGGCGTTCGAGCCGTTGAACTGGAGCGTGTCGTAGCCGTCCTGGCCCTCGACCGTGTCGTTGTCGTCGCCCGGATTCCAGACGAAGACGTCGTCGCCGGCGCCCATGAAGGCGACGTCGCTGCCGTCGCCGCCATTGACGAGGTCGCCGCCCTCCGAGCCGAGGATGACGTCGTTGCCGAGGCCGCCATTGACGGTCAGCTGGATGCCGTCCGCTTCCAGGCTGGTGGCGTCGATCACGTCATTGCCGCCGAGGCCGTTGACGACGAGCCGGTCATTGGCCGCTTCCGTGAAGAAGATGTCGACCTGGGCCTGCAGCCCGGATACCGCGACGCCGCCGGCATCGCCGGTGACGGCGATGACGTCGTCGCCATTGGTTCCGTTGACCGTAACCGTGTCGGCCGCGCCGTCGCCGCCGCCGTTCGGGCCGCGCAGGTCGATGTCGACATTGGTGACGTCCGTGCCCGAGAGATCGCCGACGGTGATGCTGTCCGACCCGCCGAGCGCGCGATATTCGATCGTCTCGAGGTCGTTGAGGTCCATCGTCACGCTGGCGACGTCGCGCAGGAACAGCGCCCGGCCGCCATTGGCGACAATGTTGATATTCTCGGAGATGTTGGCCCCGAAGAACAGCAATTGATCGGCGTCGGCGCCGCCTTCGACGATGTCGTTGCCGTCGCCCGGATTCCACTGGAAGACGTCGTTGCCGTCGCCGAGCAAGGCCGTGTCGTCGCCATTGTCGCCGAACACGAAGTCGTTGCCGGTGCCGCCGAAGATCGTATCGGCGCCCTGGCTGCCGAGGATCGTGTCGTCGCCGGCGCCGCCATCGAGGACCAGCTTGATCACTCCGGCC
>JAYRLF010000110.1:7090-11137 GCA_041905385.1 Allosphingosinicella sp. | reverse complement strand
CCTTCGCCGGGGAGCGATCAGCCGATCTTCACCCCCGGCGGGAGCGGGGGCGCGCCGGCGTCTTCGGGCGGCTGCCAGCTGTCGTCGATCATCTTGATGATCGCCGAGAAGTCCTTGCCGGCGCCGCCGAGGTCGCTGAACCGCGTATAGAGCGCCTCGGCATGGGCGCCCATCGGCGTATAGGCGTCGACGCTCTGCGCCGCCTCCATCGCCAGCCGCAGATCCTTCAGCATCAAAGCCGCCGCGAACCCGCCCTCGTAATTTCGGTCGGCCGGCGTTTCCGGGCCGACGCCCGGCACCGGGCAATAAGAGGTCATCGACCAGCACTGGCCCGAGGCCTTGGACGAGATGTCGAAGAAGGTCTGCAGGTCGAGGCCGAGCTTCTGCGCCATCACGAAGGTCTCGCAGGTCGCCACCATCGAGGCGCCGAGCAGCATGTTGTTGCAGATCTTGGCGGCCTGGCCGGCGCCGGGCGCGCCGGCATGGATCACCGCCTTGCCCATCACCGAAAGGAAGGGCTCGGCGCGCGCGAACGCCTCGTCGCTGCCGCCGACCATGAAGGTGAGGGTGCCGCCTTCCGCCGCGGCGATGCCGCCGGAGACCGGCGCGTCGACCATAGCATAACCGGCGGCGCGCGCCTTCTCGATCTCGTCGCGGGCGGTGGCGACGTCGATCGTCGAGCAGTCGATCAGGATGGCGCTGCCCGGCGCCTTGCCGATCACCGAGCCTTCATAGACCCCGGCGACATGCTTGCCGGCGGGCAGCATGGTCACGACCGCGTCGGCCTCGGTGACCGCTTCCTCGGCCGAGGCGGCGCGCAGGCAGCCGCGCTCCTCGGCCCGCGCCAATGCTTCCTCGACCAGGTCGAAGGCGCGCACGTCATGGCCCGCCTTGGCCAGGTTCGCGGCCATGCCGCCGCCCATATTCCCAAGACCGATGAATGCGACCCGTGCCATCCTATTTGCCCTTCCAGTCCGCCGGCCGCTTCGCGACGAAGGCGGCCATGCCTTCCTTCTGATCCTCGGTGCCGAACAGGCCGTGGAACAGCCGCCTTTCGAAGGCGATGCCCTGGGCGAGTCCGTTCTCGAAGGCGGCGTTGACCATCTCCTTGTTGGCGATCGCGGCTAGCGGCGCCATGCCGGCAATCGCCTCGGCGGTCTTCAGCGCCTCGGTGAGCAAATCGGCCGCCGGGACGACGCGGGCGACCAGCCCGGACCGCTCGGCGTCGGCCGCGTCCATCATCCGGCCGGTCAGGCACATCTCCATCGCCTTGGCCTTGCCGATCGCGTGGGTGAGGCGCTGGGAGCCGCCCATGCCCGGGGTCACGCCCAATTTGATCTCCGGCTGGCCGAATTTGGCCGTGTCCGCGGCGATGATGAAATCGGCCATCATCGCCACCTCGCAGCCGCCGCCGAGCGCATAGCCGGCCACCGCGGCGATCCAGGGCTTGCGGGTCGCCGTCACCTTCTCCCAGCCCTGGAAGAAATTGGAGGCGTACATCGAGGCGAAGCCCTGATCCGACATCTCCTTGATGTCGGCGCCGGCCGCGAACGCCTTCTCGCTGCCGGTCAGCACCGCGCAATGCTGGCTGTCGTCGGCATCATAAGCGGCGAAGGCCTGGATCAGCTCGCCGAGCACCTGCGAGTTGAGCGCATTGAGCGCCTGCGGCCGATTCAGCGTGATCAGGGTCACCGCCCCGCGCTGCTCGACCAGGATGGTTTCGTAGGTCATCTTTTCCTCTTTCGTCATCCCCGCGAAAGCGGGGATCCAGCTTTCGTCTCGAACACAGTTTGGTGAGTGACGGACCCGGATCAGCGCATCCGCACGTAACTTCCCGGCGCCGGCTCGATCGCCTTGAGCTTCCCTTTGCCCGGCTCGCGTGCCTTCACCTTCGCGACGCCGTCGCGAACAAGCCAGGCCTGCCATTCCGGCCACCAGCTGCCTTCGTGCCGGATCGCGCTCTCGAACCATTGCTCCGCCGTCGCCGGCATCTTTTCATTGGTCCAATAGCCGTGCTTGTTGGCGGCGGGCGGGTTGATCACGCCGGCATTGTGGCCGGATCCGCCGAGCAGGAAGCGCGTGTCGCCGCCGAGCAGCTGCGCACCGTCATAGGTCGCCTGCCAGGCCGAGACATGGTCGTCCTTGAGCGAGATCACCATCGCCGGCGCGGCCACGGCCCCCAGGTCGATCGCGTCGGCGCCGAGCTTCAGCGCGCCGCCTTGGGTCAGCTTGTTCGCGGTCAATATCTCGTTCGACCAGTCGAGCAGGAAGGCGCGCGGAATGTTGGCGCCGTCGGCGAACCAGTGAAGAATGTCCGAGGGCGGCGCTTCCTTGTCGAGCAGATAGTGGCTGACGACCGACGACCAGATCAGGTCGTTGGCGCGGACGACGCTGAACAAGGCCTGCAGTTCGTGGGCGGCGAGCACGCCCTTGGCCTCGAGATGCTTCTCCATCGCCTCGAGCTGGGCCGGCTCCTTGAAGGTCGCCCATTGTCCCATGTCGCGGAAGTCGAACATCGAGCCGATCGTGGTCAGCGACGCGACCCGATCCCCCTCGCCGCGCGCAACGAGCAGGGCCGCCGCGATCGCCGCCAGCGTGCCGCCCATGCAGAAGCCGAACAGGTCGGCATTCTTCTCGCCGGTCGCCTGCTCGATCGCGTCGAGCGCGGCCAGCGGCCCCCGCTCGAGATAGTCGAGCAGCCCCGACTCGGCGAGCTCGGGCCCCGGATTGACCCAGGAGATGACGAACAATGTGTGGCCCTGCTCGACCAGCCAGCGGACCAGGCTCGATTTCGGCTGCAGGTCGAGCAGATAATATTTGTTCACCAGCGGCGGCACGTAGAGCAAGGGCCGCTTGAACACGGTCTCGGTCGACGGCGCATATTGGATCAGCTGCATCAGATCGTTCTGGAAGACGACCTGGCCCGGCGTCGCGGCGATGTCGGCGCCCAACTCGAAGCCGGTGCTGGCCCGCCGCTGCGGCAGCTTCGCCTCGGTCGCCGCGTCGGCGAGCAGATTGGCGAGGCCGGAGAGCAGGCTGATCGAGCCGGTGTCGATCGCGCGGCGGATCGCCTCGGGATTGGTGAAGGCGAAATTGGCCGGCGACAGAGCGTTGAGATAGGCCTGGGTGAAGAAGAGCGCGCGGGTGCGGGTCTCTTCGTCGACCGCATCGGCCTTTTCGACCAGGTCGTTGGCCTGGCGGCTGGCGAGCAGATAGGCCTGCTTGAGATAGTCGAAGACCGGTTCGTCGGACCAGGCCGGATCCATGAAGCGCCGGTCGCCGCGCTCGGGCGTGATCAGCGGCTCGACCTCGAGGCCCGCTGCGCGCCGCGCCGCCCGGCCCCACAAGTCCATCCATTCGGCGGCGGCGGACTGGCTCGCCTGCAGCACCGCCATCGGATCGGTCCAGAGCTGGCGGGTGAACTCGCCGAGGGCGCGCGCCGGCGCGGACGGATCATGCGGCGCGGTCGCCGGCATGGCCGCGCCGGACCGCATCGCAACATAGGCATTTTCGACCACCCGCGACCAGGCCGCGGCGAGGGCGGCGGGATCGGGCGCGCTTTCGGGCAGCTTCCAGACGCGGCTGTCGCTCATTTGGCGGGCTCCAGCGGCAGCGGCGTCCAGGCCTGGTCCGGCGGCAGCGGTTCGAACAGCCGCTCGATCATCTCGTCGGTCACCGCCTCGGGCGTCGCCGGCTGCCAGTGCGGCGCATTGTCCTTGTCGACCAGCAGGGCGCGGACGCCTTCGGCGAAATCGGGATGGGCGGAGACATGGGCGACGAGCGCATATTCCATCGCCATCTCGCCGGCGAAGTCGCGCATCGCCGCGCTCCTCTCGAGCAGCTTCAGCGACACCTTGCAGGCGGTCGGCGACTTCTTCCGCAAGGTCGCGAGCTCCTTCAGCGCCCATTCCGAGCCGTCCGCCTCGAGCGCGGCCAAAATGCCTTCGAGCGTATCCGCCTCGAACAGGCGGCAGATTTTGTCGCGATTGGTCTTGATCCGCGCCGGCGGCGGCGCCGCCTGGGCGTGGGCGAGATAGGCGTCGATCC
>JAYRLF010000110.1:4465-7080 GCA_041905385.1 Allosphingosinicella sp. | reverse complement strand
TGGTCGACATCCTCATGCGCGACATAATGGGTGGCGAGGCCGAGCGCGAAACATTCCGCCCCGTCGAGCCGCGCCCCGGTCAACGCCAGGAATTGGGGCAATCGGCCGAGCAGCCGCGACAAATGCCAGCCGCCGCCGACGTCGGGGAACAAGCCGATCGAGGTCTCCGGCATGGCGAACAGGGTCCGGTCGGTCGCGATCCGGTAGCGGCACGGGCGCGAGATGCCGACACCGCCGCCCATCGTCACCCCGTCCATGAACACCGCGGTCGGCTTGGGATAGGTGAACAGCAGGTGGTTCAACTGATATTCGCGATAGAAGAAGGCGCGCGCCGCCGCGCCGGTGCCCTGGGCGCTCTGCGCGATCGTGATTACGTCGCCGCCGGCGCAGAAACCGCGTCCATCGGCATGATCGATGATCACCGCCTCGACCTGCGGATCGTCGCGCCAGGCCAGCAGCGCCTCGGTCATCGCCTCGACCATGTCGAGGTCGAGCGCGTGGATCGCCTTGGGCCGATTGAGGCTGATCCGGCCGACGCAGCCTTCTACCCGCGCCAGCACCTTCTTCTCGGCGATGATCGGTTCCATTGCGGTCACTGGCGGGAAAGCTCGCGGCCGACGATCATGCGCATCACTTGGTTGGTTCCTTCCAGGATGGAGTGGACGCGCAGGTCGCGCCAGAAGCGCTCGATCGGATAGTCCATCAGATAGCCGTAGCCGCCGTGCAGCTGCAGCGCCCGGTCGACGATTGACGAGCCCGAATCGGTCGCCAGTCGCTTCGCCATCGCCGCGAACTTGGTCTTGTCCGGCGCGTTCTCGGTCACCTTCACCGCGGCGACATAGAGCAGCATCCGTGCCGCCTGCAGCTCGGTCTCCATGTCGGCGAGCATGAACTGGGTGTTCTGGAAATCGGCGATCGGCTGGCCGAACTGCTTGCGCTCCTTGGTATATTTCACCGCCTCGTCGAGGCAGCGCTGGGCGCCACCGAGGCTGCAGGCGCCGATGTTGAGGCGGCCGCCGTCCAGGCCCATCATCGCGATCCGGAAGCCTTCGCCCTCGCCGCCGACCAGATTCGCGGCTGGCACCCGGACCTCGTCGAAATTGACCTGGGCGGTCGGCTGCGAATGCCAGCCGAGCTTCTTCTCCTGCGCGCCGAAGCTGACGCCCTTCATGTCCTTCTCGATCACCAGGCAGGAAATGCCCTTCGGTCCCTCGACGCCGGTGCGGACCATGGTGACATAGATTTCATTCTCGCCGCCGCCGGAGATGAACGCCTTGGAGCCGCTCACGACATAATCGTCGCCGTCCCGGACCGCGCGGGTCTTCAATGCCGCCGCGTCCGATCCGGAGCCCGGCTCGGTCAGGCAGTAGGAGCCGATCCGCTCCATCGTCACCATCGACGGCAGATACTTGCCCTTCACCGCGTCCGATCCGAAGCGGTCGATCATCCAGGCGGCCATGTTGTGGATCGAGATGAAGGCCGAGGTGGAGGGGCAGCCATAGGCCATCGCCTCCATGATCAGGGCCGCGTCGAGCCGGCCGAGGCCGATGCCGCCGCTCTCCTCGGACACGTAGATCGATCCGAAGCCGAGCTCCGCCGCGCGCCTGATCGTGTCGCGCGGGAAGACGTGCTTCTCGTCCCACTCGCCGGCATGCGGCGTGATCTCGGCTTCGGTGAATTGCCGCGCCATCTCCTGGATCTGGCGCTGCTCGTCGGTGAGGTCGAACTGGCTCATGGGCGCGGGTTAGCGGAACGGATCGACGATGCGAAGCGTCCCGTCGATGACGAGGTCATGCTGAAGATCCTCCGAATAGATGGTCCGCGCGCCGCCCGATAGAGAGACGGCGAGCATGAGGGCATCGTAGAAAGACAGCCGATACCGTTCGCCGATGCGCAGCGCGTCCGCGGTCTCGGCCGCCGAGATGGCGCGCACCTGCGGAACCGCATCCGCAATGCGCGAGACGCCCCACTGCGCATCGGCCCAGCTTCTCTTCTGCTTCCGAATCGTCACATTCGCGAATTCGTTCAGGAGCTGTACGCTGACGAAGGCGGCCTTCGCGAGTACGGCACGCGCAATGGGCGCCTTCGGAGTCGAATCGTCGAAGGCGTAGATGGCGACGTTGGTATCCAGGGTCGTCGGGGTGTCGTTCAACGCGCGTTCGCCTCGTCACGATCGAACGTCCAATCCGCGGGGAGCGTCCAACGGGCATTCGCGATATCCGCCAGCGCCTGCTCTCGACGTCGCTGAGCTTCGCCGTCCCGAGCCGCCTCCAGCGCGGCCTCGACGGCGTCAGAGTCGATCTCGTCGCCTTCCTTCAGCCGGAATCGCTCAACCAGCGCCTTGGGCAGCCGTACAGCTAAACTATTGCCCCAGCGTCCGATCTGCATCTTCATCACCATCTGCTCCAGTTCGGATATCCGACAGGATATACGTGATTGCGTCCCGTGTCACAACCGCGCAGCCCCCCTCGTGCCGGAGGGCTCATGGTGCTTCCCTCTGATGGAGCACGCGCCGGTTGAACTCGCGCGTGATGAAGTCTTCCTCGTTCCACTGCGTCACCAGGCTGCGCGGCTCGCCGCCGCGGGCGGCGGCGATGGCGGTGACGCGGCCGGCG
>JAYRLF010000110.1:0-4455 GCA_041905385.1 Allosphingosinicella sp. | reverse complement strand
GAACATCGTGTCGGGCTCGATGGCCGCGATCGGGTCGCGGAACGCTTCGTCCGCGGTGACGATCTCCCAGCCGTCGCGGCGCAAGGCGGCGACCGCGTCGGCGATGAACAAGGCGGCGAGATCGGTCTCGTGGAGCAGCATCATATGGGCGGGCGAGCGCCCCAGCGTCGTCACGGCCAGGCGTTCGGCATGGTTCGCCGCGTTGACGATGATGTCGACATAGAGGGCGCGCAGGCCGTTCCGGTCGACAGCGCGGCCGGCGGTCCGCGCCTGGTTCGACAGATTGTCGAGGAACCAGTCGTAGCTGTCGACCGTGACATAGCCGCTGCTCAGCCCGCGCTGGGCCAGCGCCCGCCGCAAGGCGTCGCGCCGCTCGCGCGTGTCGCGGCCCTCGTCGAGATAGGGAAAGCGATACCAGGGCCGCCAGCCGGCGCGGCCGCTCAGCCACTGCGCGGCGCGGTCGAGATCGGCGACATAATCGGCGACCGGCGTCCGCGTCGCCCACAAATGGCTGTGGCTGTGATTGCCGAGGACGTGGCCGGCGCGGACATAGGCGTCGATCCGTGCCTCGCCGCCGGCGCCATAAGGCTGGTCGAGATTGCCGGTGGTGATGAAGAAGGCCGCCTGCTCGACCCGCGCCCGCCGCAGCGCCGCGATCAGCCGCCGCGTCCGTTCGTCGGGTGTGAAATAGGCGCCCCGGTGGCGCGGCACATCGTCGAACCTGAGCGCGATCCGCTTGCCAGATAGTGCGGGTGCGGCAGCGCCGAGCAACGCGAAGACCAAAAGGAAGAGGCGCGCGAAGGTCATTCTGACTCCTCTTCCGCAAAGAACCAGCCGTACACGAACCGACGATCGCAACCGCTGATCTCCGTGAGGCTCGTTTCGACGCTGTCGACGATCGCCCGATCCCGACTGGACCCGTTCAGGTCAGGGCCGTCAATTCTTACGAGCGGACGCTCCCGATCAGGGGACCAGCTGCTTCGGCCGCGAATCCAGTAACGCGTTCCTCGTGCGTTTCGATGGCGCGTGACGGACCGCCTGGCCGAATCACGGACAGCGCGCCCCTCATCCTCCGGGCCAGCCCAGTGGTCGCCTTCGCTGACTGTGAACCTTCCTCGAGGCCCTTCGATTCTGACCGAGCCCCAGTGAATCCCAAGATAAGCGAGGTAGGCGACTTCGCCCGGTTCGACATTGATCGCAGTGTGGAAAAAGCAAACCCGGCTTGGCCCGCGCGTGATAAATTCTTCTGCAGGCTGCGGCGGTTCAACCTGTGCGACAAGCCCTGACAAGATAGCAGTTGCCAGCACGGCCCGGTTTAGCCGCGCTCGCCCATATGCCGGCCATAATCGAGCCGGTGGCTGCACGACGCCTGGTCGGCCGACTCGGTGCTGATCCGGTTGAGCACGTCGCGCCCGACCTCGTCCCTATTCGTCCGGCCTTCGACCATCGCGATGGTCCGAAAGCGTGACGGATCGTGGGGGAGGTAGCCGAAGATCCTGATCCTATCGATGCCCTCCAGGTTCGGATAGCTGTAGGCGCGATACGACGTGCCGCGCACGCGGAAGCGAAGCTCGTCCCACGGCGCCGTCAGCATGTCGCCGGTGCGGATCGTGAAGGTCCCTTGCGGGCCGCGCACCTTGATTCCGGCCCAGTGGATGCCGGCATAATCGAGCGTCACCGTCTCGCCGGCTTCGGCCGCATAGCTGAGCTGGCCGACACAGATCCGGGACGGGCCCTGGACCTGGACGGCTTCGGCCGGATTCGGCGGCGGGAATTGCAGCGCGAGCGCCGCGATCATCATCAGACTCATGTTCACTCAGCCCATGGTTGGGATCACGAAGGCATTCTCGCCGGTGACCGAGCCGTCCGGCCAGCGCTGCGTGATCTTCTTGTTCTTGGTCCAGAAGCGCACGCCCTCCGGCCCGTGCTGGTCGATATCGCCGAATCCCGAACGCTTCCAGCCGCCGAACGTATGATAGGCGACCGGCACCGGAATCGGCACGTTGATGCCGACCATGCCGACATTGACCCGCGCCGCGAATTCGCGGGCGGCGTGGCCGTTGCGGGTGAAGATGGCGACGCCATTGCCATATTGATGCTCGCTCGGCAGGCGCAGCGCCTCCTCGAAGCTGTCGGCGCGGACCATCTGCAGGACCGGACCGAAAATCTCCTCCTGATAGGAGCGGAAGCTCGGCTTCACATGGTCGAAGAAGGTCGGGCCGACGAAGAAGCCCTCCTCATGACCCTGCAGCGAGAAGCCGCGCCCGTCGATCACCAGCTCGCCGCCCTCGTCGGCGCACATCTGGATGTACGATTCGATCCGCGCCTTGTGGGCGGCGTTGATCACCGGCCCATAATGGGCCTCGGCGTCGGTCGAGACGCCGACCCGCAGCGCCCGGATCGCCGGAATGAGCTTCTCGCGCAGGTCGTTGGCCGTCTTCTCGCCGACCGGCACCACGACGGGCAGCGCCATGCAGCGCTCGCCGGCCGAGCCGAAGGCGGCGCCGGCGAGATCGTTGACGACCTGGTCGAGATCGGCATCGGGCATGACGATGCCGTGATTCTTGGCGCCGCCGAAGCCCTGGACGCGCTTTCCGTTCGCCGTGCCGCGCGAATAGATATAATGGGCGATGTCGGACGAGCCGACGAAGCTGATCGCCTTGATCTCGTCATGATCGAGGATCGCGTCGACCATCTCCTTGTCGCCATGGACGACGTTGAGCACGCCGTCCGGCAGTCCGGCCTGCTTCATCAGCTCGGCGAGCCGTACCGGCACCGAAGGGTCGCGCTCGGACGGCTTCAGGATGAACGTGTTGCCGCAGGCGATGGCGACGCCGAACATCCACATCGGGATCATCGCCGGGAAGTTGAACGGGGTGATGCCGGCGACGACGCCGAGCGGCTGGCGCATCGAATAGACGTCGATGCCGGGGCCGGCCCCTTGGGTATATTCGCCCTTCAGCGCGTGGGGGATGCCGCAGGCATATTCGATCACCTCGAGGCCGCGCTGGATGTCGCCGCGCGCATCGGCGATCACCTTGCCATGCTCGGAGGAGAGCAAAAGCGCGAGGTCCTCCATATTGGCCTCGACCAGCGCCTTGAAGTTGAACATGACGCGGGCGCGGCGCTGCGGATTGGTCGCCGCCCAGGCCGGGAAGGCCTCGCGCGCGGCCGAGACCGCCCGCTCGAGGTCGGCCGCGGTGCCGAACTGGACCCTTGCCTGGACGCCGCCATTATTGGGATCGAAGACCTCGCCCTGGCGCTCGCCGGACGCATAGCCGGCGCCGCCGACGAAATGGGAAATCGTGCGCATCTGAAGCTCTCCTTCGGCCCGCGCTATGGCCCTCCTCATAGTTGCAGGCAAGCGGTAGACTTGCAGCTTGCACCTGCAATAATGCAGGCCGATGCGCTGGGACGATCTCCACATCTTCCTCGCGGTCGCGCGCTCCGGCCAGCTCGCCCGCGCCGGCGCCGCGCTCGGCGTGGATGCGACCACGGTCGGGCGGCGGCTGCGCCGGCTCGAGCAGGCCCTCGGCCAGACCCTGTTCGAGCAGACCAGAGAGGGCCAGGTGCTGACCGACGCCGGCGAGCAGCTCATGCTCAAGGCCGAGGCGATCGAGCGCCAGTTCCGCGAGATCGAGGCCCAGCCGGGACCGGACCGGCCGCTCGCCGGCGCGATCAGGGTCAGCGTCTCGGAAGGGTTCGGAACCTGGTTCGTGGCCCATCATTTGCCCGCTTTCGCCGCCGAGCATCCGCAGTTGCGCGTCGATCTCGTCGCCAGCAGCGGCTTCCTCAATCCGTCGCGGCGCGAGGCCGATCTCGCCGTCCTGCTCGCCCGGCCGCGGCAGGGGCCGCTCTTCACCAAGAAGCTGACCGATTACGGCCTCAGGCTCTATGCGGCGCGCGCCTATCTCGACCGCCACGATCCGATCGCCTCGGTCGCGGACCTGCGCGCCCACACATTGATCGGCTATGTCCCCGACCTGCTCTACGCGCCGGAGCTGCGCTATCTGGTCGAGATCGCCCCGGATCTCGATCCGCGGCTGCGCAGCACCAGCATCAACGCCCAATATCGGCTGGTCGCGGCCGGCGGCGGCCTCGCCGTCCTGCCCTGCTTCATCGGCGACGCCGACGACGGCCTGGTGCGGGTGCTCGATGAGGTCCGGATCACGCGGTCCTTCTGGCTCGTCACCCATGCCGACACGCGCCGCCTCGCCCGCGTCCAGGCCTTCGCCTCCTGGCTGATGGACCTGGCGACATCGCGCCAGGACCGGCTGCTGGGGAAATGAGCGCGCGTCGATTTGAGCAGCTACGAATGTGCCACGAGGTCTTATTCAGGAAGGAACTCTGTTTTCGCATTACCGGCAGTCGCAAGGTCGATCATTTCAGCCAATTTCCTGCCCTCCGCATTCAATTGCGATGTCAGGCTAGCTCTTTGCTCAGCTGTGTAACGGT
>JAYRLF010000109.1:0-11176 GCA_041905385.1 Allosphingosinicella sp. | reverse complement strand
ATCATCGTGTGGATCTTCAGCTCGGTGCAGATTTCGCGCGCCAGTGTCTCCTTACGACCGTCACCGCTCGCCTTCTCGAATTTTTCGAACAGTTCCTCGACGGTGCGGTGATCCGCCTTCAACAAGGCGATGCCATCGGTAAACTCATTGTCGGCCATCAATTCTCTCCCATTTGCTGGCCCGAAAACCGTTGCGGAGCCGCTCGGGTTCCTCAGCCGGTCCCGCGACGGCGGCGGGTTTCCCAACCCTTTTTCGCTGCGGCACTGCGTTTCTCGTGCGATTGAGACGACCCGCCCCGGCGTCCGCCCTTGCGCGCGCTTTCATTGCTGTCCTTCCGGCCGCGGCCCGACCCGGACTTGTTGCCGCCGCCGGATTCCTTGTTCACCGTCGCCCAGGCCCGGCTCTTGGCTTCCCGCTTCGAGACGCCGCGATCTTCATAGCCTTCGGCGATATGCTCGGCCTTTCGCTTCTGCTTGTCGGTATATTTGTCCTTGTCTCCCTGCGGCATGACCGCCTCCATTGTTGCCTTAGCGGGAAAACGCGGTTGGGCGGGCTCGTATCCCCGGTGATTTCCTGATGTAGATCAACAAGGTGGCGTGGAACCGGTCGCGGATCGGCAGGTTGAGTTCGGGCGCGCCGACCGGCGGGCATACAGCATCCGGAGATACGAAATGACGTCCGAAACCGAGGTTCGCAGTTTGGACGGTGCGCCGGCAACGACCGCGCGCGACGATGATCGGCAGGCGCTGGCCGCAGGCCGCGAGGATGAAGATGCGATCGTCGGCCGCAGCGTGACGATCAACGCACTGCGGTCCGACATTTATGCCTTCTGGCGCAATTTCTCGAACCTCGCCGCCGTGATGGAAAACATCGTCCGGATCGACGTGATCGACGATCGCCGTTCGCATTGGGTGGTCAAGGCGCCTGGCGACAGCACCGTCGAATGGGAAAGCGTGATTACCGAGGACGAGCCCGATCGGCTGATCGCCTGGCAATCGGTCGAGGGCGCGGATGTCAGCAGCTCGGGCCGAGTCGAATTTCTCGACGCGGCGCCCGGCCGCGGCACGATCGTCCGGGCGACCATCGCCTACGACCCCCCGGCCGGCATCATCGGCGAATGGATCGCCAAGTTGTTCCAGCGCGAGCCCGGAGTGCAGGCTCGCCGCGACCTGCGGCGGCTCAAGCAATTGATCGAGACTGGGGAGATCACGAGCTCGGCAAGCCCATCGGGGCGCAAATCCGAATCCCCCACCGAACAGTCGCTATAAGGAGAACAACAGATGCGCGCGATCACTTGGCAGGGCCGCCACAAGGTCCAGGTGGACACGGTACCGGATCCAGAAATCGTCAATCCGCGCGATGCGATCATCAAAGTCACATCGACGGCGATCTGCGGTTCGGACCTTCATCTCTATGATGGCTATATCCCGACAATGCGTGCCGGCGACATTCTCGGCCACGAATTCATGGGTGAGGTGGTCGAAAAGGGACCGAAGAGTCCGCTCGCGATCGGCCAGCGCGTCGTGGTTCCCTTCACCATCTCATGCGGCGATTGCTTCTTCTGCGGCAAGGAGCTCTATTCGGCGTGCGACAATGCCAATCCCGCGACGACTTCGGACATGTCGGAAACCCTCTATGGCTATCCGATGGGCGCTGCCTTCGGCTACGCCCACCTGACCGGGGGCTATGCCGGCGGCCAGGCAGAATATGTCCGCGTCCCTTATTCCGACGTCGGTCCGATCGTCATTCCCGAAGGGATCGAGGACGAGAAAGTGCTGTTCCTCTCCGACATCCTGCCGACCGGCTGGATGGCGGCCGAGAATGCAATGATCGAAGCCGGCGACACGATCGCGGTGTGGGGCTGCGGACCGGTCGGCCTGTTCGCGGTCCAATCGGCGTTCAAAATGGGCGCGCATCGGGTGATCGCGATCGATCATTATCCGCGCCGGCTCGAGCTGGCCCGCCGGTTCGGCGCCGAGACGATCGACTATCGCGAGACCGACGTGCGGGAAGCGCTGTTCGAGATGACCGGGGGCATCGGACCCGACGCCTGCATCGATTGCGTCGGCATGGAGAGCCACGGCCTCGGCGTCGACAATCTCGTCGACACGGTGAAGGCGCACACCTTCCTCGGCACCGACCGGCCCGCCGCGCTGCGGCAGGCGATCCTGGCGTGCCGCAAAGGCGGCCGGCTCTCCATTCCCGGGGTCTATGGCGGGATGGCCGACAAGTTCCCGATCGGCGCGCTGATGGAGAAGGGTCTGACGGTGAAGACCGGCCAGACCCATGTGCAGAAATATTCGCAGATGCTGCTCGACCTGATCGTCGACAACGAGATCGACACGACCTTCCTGATCTCGCACCGGGGCGGCCTCGACGACGGTCCCGCGCTCTATAAACACTGGCACGACGACCAGAACGAATACACCAAGATCGTCCTCAAGCCGGGAATGGAGACCGGCCATGCGCCAGCGTAAGTTCGCGATCGTCACCGGGGCGTCGAGCGGGATCGGCCTCGAGCTCGCCCGCTGCGCGGCGCGCGACGGCTACGACCTGCTGGTCGCGGCCGATGAGCCGCTGATCGACGCGTCGGTCGCACTCAAGGATCTCGGGGTCGAGGTCTGGCCGGTCGAGGCCGACCTGGCCACGGCCGACGGGGTCGGGCGGCTGGTCGAGGCGGTCGGCAATCGCGAGGTCGACGTGCTCGTCGCCAATGCCGGCCACGGCCTCGGCGGCGCCTTTCTCGACCAGGATCCGCGCGCCTGGAGACATGTGATCGACACCAACGTCACCGGCACGGTGCTGCTGATCCAACTGATTGCGCGGCGCATGGTGGCGCGGGGCAGCGGCCGGATCCTGATCACCGGATCGATCGCCGGCCACATCGCCGGCAGCTTCCAGGCGGTCTATAACGGCACCAAGGCGTTCATCGACAGCTTCTCCGATGCGCTCGGCAACGAGCTCAAGGAAACCGCGGTCACCGTCACCTGCCTCAAGCCCGGCGCGACCGACACCTCCTTCTTCGAGCGCGCCGATATGCTCGACACGAAGGTGGGCAGCCGGTCCAAAGACGATCCCGCCGACGTGGCAAGGACGGGATGGGAGGCAATGCTGGAGGCAAAGCGCAGTATCGTCTATGGTCTGATGAACAAGCTTCAGGTCGCCGGCGCCAAGGTGCTCGGCGGTGGCGTGTCGGCCGAGATGCACCGGCGGGAAGCAGAGCCAGGCTCGGCCGACGAATAGAATCGAAAACCGGCGAATCCGGTCAACAGGGGAAAGCCGATGGATTCGGGCGACAAGGTCTATTTCCTCGAGCGGGCGGAAGCCGAGCTCGACCTCGCCAACGCCGCGACGCGCGAGGACACGGCTAAGGCGCATTATTTCCTCGCGGCCTTCTATCTCGACCGCGCGCACGAAGGCGTCGCCAACGACGACTGACGCCGATGCGGCCGACGCGACCGCATCGGAATCAATCCAGCAAAATCAATCGCCTGTGATGTGCGGCTTGCCCACGTCGCCCTTGCCGACCGTGTGCGCCGCCATTTCCAGCATCCGATCGAGCGACCTTTTGGCGGGAAGCCGCAGCTCCTCGTCCATCTCGATCCGCGGCTCGAGATCGCGCAGCGAGAGGTAGAGCTTCTCCATCGTGTTGAGCGCCATGTACGGGCACATGTTGCAGTTGCAATTGCCGTCCGCGCCGGGCGCGCCGATGAAGGTCTTGCCGGGCGCCGCCTTCTCCATCTGGTGGATGATGTGCGGCTCGGTCGCGACGATGAGGGTCTGCGACTCGCTCTCCAGCGCAACCTTGAGGATGCCCGAGGTGGCGCCGACATAATCGGCATGATCGAGAATGTGGCCCGGACATTCGGGATGGGCGAGGACCGGCGCGCCCGGATGCTGCGCCTTCAGCTTCAGCAGCTCGGTCTCCGAAAAGGCCTCGTGGACGATGCAGGTGCCCGGCCAGAGCAGCATGTCGCGGCCGGTCTTGCGAGCGAGATAGCCGCCGAGATGCTTGTCCGGCCCGAAGATGATCTTCTGCTCCTTCGGGATCTGGGCGAGGATCGTCTCCGCCGACGAGCTGGTGACGATGATGTCCGACAGCGCTTTCACCTCGGCCGAGCTGTTGATGTAGGTCAGCGCGATATGGTCGGGATGCTGGGCGCGGAACGCCGCGAATTGTTCCGGCGGACAGCTGTCCTCAAGGCTGCAGCCCGCGTTCATGTCGGGCAGAACGACGATCTTGTCGGGCGACAATATCTTGGCGGTCTCCGCCATGAAGCGGACGCCGCAGAAGGCGATCACCTCAGCATCGGTCGCCTGCGCCTTGCGCGACAGATCGAGGCTGTCGCCGACGAAATCGGCAAGATCCTGGATCTCGGGTGCCTGGTAATAATGGGCCAGGACGACGGCGTTGCGCTCCTTGCGGAGCCGGTCGATCTCGGCGCGCAGGTCGAGACCGGTCAGCACTGGATTGGGGGCGTTCATGGTTGTTTCGTCCTTACGGCGTCTTCGATGCGATTGGGGCGGTCGAGATAGCTCGCCTCCTCACGCCCGGCGGGGTCCATGAACCTGACGGTCACGCTGGCATCGATCCCCGCGGCCCTGAGCGGCATGGCGAAACTCCTCGCCACAATGCGCATCGCCGCATTGCGCGCCTGGCTCGTCGGCGTACCGTCCCGCGCCTGGCGCATCAGTTCATCCAGGGCCCTCCGGCGATTGTCCTGATCGAGGGTCCGTTCGGCATCGGTGAGCGCCATCAATATGCCGCCTTCCGAATATTCCCGAACCTGGCTCAAATCGACCTGTGGGCCGGAAATTTCAAGAGGCGGCAGCGTCACCGTGAGGGTCCGCGTCGCATCGTCCCAGGCGAGATGATCGCGCCGCAGCCGCGACAGGTTGACGCCGTAGCGGACCAGGCCCGGCATGATCAAAGTCTTGCGTGCGGTGAGGCCGAGCCGGCTCTCGGTCGCGGACACGATCGCCACGTAGCGGCCTGTGAAGCTGATCAGCCGGCCCTGCTCGCGGATCGACAGTAAGGCGTTGTTCGCGACGGCGCGCGGATCCTGCGCAACCGGACGTGTCTCCGGCCTCAGCCAATAGCCGAGGGCGAGGCCGAGCAGCAAAGCGGCGAGCGCGGGCAGGATGATCGGCAGGCGGCCCTTGAGCGCGCTCAGGCGTCCAGCGTCCAACCTTCCCCCTCCGCGCGGACCAGGCCGCGCCGCTCGAGATCGACGAGATGGGCGAGGACGGACCGGCCCGCCGCCGGATGGAGCCGCGGATCGACGTCGCGATACATGGAAGCGACCATCTCCCTTATCTCGCCCTGCCCTTCGCCGAGCTTCGACAAGATCTGCTTCTCGCGCATCCGGCGGTGGGCGATCAATCCCCGGACATGGCTGTGCGGCTTCTCGATCGGCGGTCCGTGCGCCGGCAGATAGACGCGGTCGTCGCGCCCCAGCAATGTGTCCAGGCTCTCCATATAATCGGTCATGTCGCCGTCGGGCGGCGCGATCACCGTGGTCGACCAACCCATGACATGATCGCCGGTGAACAGCATGCCCGCCCCATCCAGCGCGAAGCAGAGATGATTGGAGGTATGGCCCGGGGTCGCCACCGCCGTGAGTCGCCAGCCCTCCCCTTCAAGTCGTTCGCCGTCGGCGAGGACGCGGTCGGGACGATAGTCGAAATCGAAGGCGGCATCGGCCCGCGGCCCGTCATCGTCGATCGCCAGCGGCGCGCAGCCGACGATCGGCGCATCGGTGGCGGCGGCGAGCGCGCGGCTCGCCGGGCTGTGGTCGCGATGGGTGTGGGTGCAAAGGATCGCGGCGACCCGCTCGCCGGCGACGGCGGCGAGCATCGCCTCGACATGGTCAGGCAGGTCCGGACCGGGATCGATCACGGCCACCGCGCCGGCGCCGACAATATAGGTCTGGGTGCCGGTATAAGTGAAAGGCGAGGGATTGGCGGCCAGCAGGCGGCGGACGCCCGGGCGGACCTGCTCGACCTTGCCGGTGGGCCATTGCTCCATGACCCGCATGTGGCATCCCGGCCGGGAAAATCCAAATCGAACGGCCGCCGCGGTCAGGCCGGCGGGAACGGCCGCGCCGGCGGCGATGCCAGCGTCACCAGATTGCCGTCGGGGTCGCGCACCTGGGCCAGGGTCGAATATTCGCCCTGATCGTCCTCGCCGAGCGCGATGCCGAGGTCCTGGAGCCGGCTTCGCTCGGCGGGTAGGTCATCGACATAGAAGAAGACGGCGCCCTTGGCGGCGATTCCCTCCTCGGTCGACAGGCCGAGTCCGGCCTGGTCCGACAGCTCCCACTGGACCAGCGTGTCCATCGGACGGTTGTCCGGACCGCGGCCGAGCAGCTTGGAGTACCAGCCTTCGGCCGCCGCCAGGTCGCGGGTCAGCAAGGCGGGATAGACTTTCCGCAGTTTCATGATGCTTCTCCGGGGATAGACGCAAATTGAACGCGTCCTCGTCCGGAAAGGTTGCCCTAGGCCGACGGCCGGACGAGCCAGCTGCGGCGCTCGGCGGGATCGAGGACCACGGTCAGACCGCGCAGGGCCTGCATGCCGACATTGATCCGCCTCAGCCCGGCCATGAAGCGAACCTCGGGATTCTCCAGCGTGAGCGGACCGATCTGGACGGTGCCCCGGATCCGGCCTTCGAACAGCGGCCGCGGCACGCCGTCGGCGAGCCGGGCGGGCCGCGGCGCCTGCCGGAGCTCGCCGTCGAGCGGCACCTGGCGGGCCATGTCGAGCGGCATCATCAGCAGGCCCGGCTGGCCGGTGTCGATATGGCCATGAAAAGCCTGGCCTGCGACGTCCACCGGCACGCCCGGAAGACGGGGCATGTGGCCGTCGCCGCTATAGGGAAAGGACGGTCCGGCCGGGATCGTCGCTGCTGTCTTCTCGGTGACCCTGACCTCGCCGCGCGCGAGATCGAGATGGACAAGGCGACCCGAGAAGGTACCCGGCCCGAACACGCCCTGGACCTCGAGATGGCGCAGCGCGGGCGACGGGATCGCGACCGCCCGGATGCCGCGCAGCGGCGCGTCACCGAGGCGTCCATCGGCGATGACGGTCCGGAAGCCCTGCATCGGCGGACCGCCGGCCGGGGTGTGAACCTGGGCCGGGCCCTCGTCCGGCAGGCCGGCCGATCGCGCAAAATCGGGATCGATCACATTGCCCGAGGCGCCGGTGTCGAAGATCACCCGCACCGGCGGACCCGATCCCACCGACAGCATCGCGATCGGCCGCGGGCCGCTGAGGTCGAGCGGCACGACGGCGCGTTCGGCGGGCGCCTGGGCGGCGACGAGGGCCGCCGGCCCAGCCAGCGCGACGGCGATGGCGCGCATGGCCGAGCGGGCGTCCATCCTACTGACCACGTAGCCGGGCGATCTCGCGATCGAGCTGGGCGGTGATGCGGGCGCGGGCCTCGGCGCTCAGCTCGGAGTCGCCGGCGAGGCGGTCGCGGGCGCGCTGCAGACGCTCGGCGCGCTCGGCCGGTGTCGCATTGCCGCGGCTGCACAGCATGATGCGGGTGCGCTGGTTGCCGCTGCCGTCCTCGACATTGGTGGCCTCGCCGTCGTCGCAATCGGGCATGACGAGATGGCCGTCTTCGCCGCGGCGCATCCGCATCACATGCGTGCGGTCGCCATGCTCGCGATGGTCGGCGCCGTCGGCCTTGTGCTCCATGATGACGACGCGCTCGGTGCGGCGCTCGCCGCCTTCCGTCTCCGGATGGGGATGGGCGAGGCCCGGACTGCCCAGCATCGCGCTGCCCGCGGCCAGCAAGGTCACCGCGGCGGCGCCGCCGAACAGCCGCAGCCGGCTGCGATCGTGGGTCTTCATCATCTTCAGTCTCCGTTTGAGTTGGTCGGCATGGTTGAGCGGGCAGGCAGCAATCATGCCATGTCGGCTCGCGGACTTGATCAGCGCGGACGCATAATCGTGACGTGCATCGGCGCTCGCCGCGGCGGCGACCGCCGCGTCGCAGGCCAGTTCCTGGTCGGCACGGAAGGCGCGGAAGGCGATCCAGGCGAGCGGGTTGAACCAGTTGAGGGCGAGCATGAGCAGGGCGGCGAAATTGCACCAGATGTCGCCGCGGCGATGGTGGATCGCCTCATGGTCGAGCGCGAGCCTTTGCTCCTCGGCCGAGTAGCGCAGGGCGAAGTCCGCCGGCACGACGATGCGCCGGTCGAGCAGGCCGAGCGCGATGGGGCCCTGGACCGCCGCGCTCTCGATCAAGGGCAGGCCGCGATGGCCGCCGAGGCTGCGCGAGCTCAGGCTCAGCCGGGTCAGGAAATCGCGATAGGCGCGCCATTGCCAGACGAGGAAGACGGCCGCGCCGCCGGCCCACAGCGCGAGCAGCAAGGGCACCCACTGCCCGGGTCCGCCGTCCGGCGGCAACGGCGCGGCCGTCCCCTCCAGCGCCAGGATGAGATCCGGCGCCGGAAACAGAGCAGGCAAGTCAGCGCCGAGCGCGGGCAGCGGCGGCATGACCAGCCTGAGAAAGGGAATGATCCACAAGGCATAAGCCGGCCCGGCGCCGAACAGGCGCGCGGCCGGCGCACGGATCGCGAGGACGAGCAGCATCGCCGCGCTCGCCCAGATCATGTTGGAAGCGAGCCAGGCGGTCATTGCCTGAGCGCCTTCAGCAGCGCCTCGATCTCCTCGATATCGCGGTCGCTGAGGCTGTCGCTTTCGGCGAGGTGGGCGACGAGCGGCGTGACCCGGCCGCCGAACAGCCGATCGAGCAGCCGCCGCGATTCCTGGGCGACATAATCCTCGCGCGCGACCGCGGGGCGATAGAGATAGCGGCGCCCCTCCTCCTCATGGGTGAGCGCGCCTTTGGCGAGCAGGCGCGAGAGCAAAGTCTTGACGGTGCGGATGCTCCACGTGCGCGAGGCGGGCACGCGCTCGGCGACCTCGGCCGCTGTGAGCGGGGCCTCCTGCCAGAGCACCTCCATGATCTCATGCTCGGCACCGGAAATGCGTTCCGCCATGTCCCTCCCCTTGTCGATTGACTACAGCTGTAGTCTGACGGGTGAATGGCGGATGAACGGCATGTCTTCCCGTCCCTGCGTGCAGGGAGGGGGAATCAGATGTCGGCCCGCTTTACATTCGCGGCGAAAGTTAATTTCGCTTCACCTTAAGAAAGCGCGGATTTCTGCCACTTGCGCGAACTGGCACGGCACGTGTAACCTTTTCCGCGTCCACACACTTCCACTCAGGGACGGGCCTGGCGCACTTTCCGGTCGCGCTGCCCGTCCCAAGTTTTTTCCGGACCTTGTGGAATTCCCGCCAAGCGCAGTTCAGTCGAGCGTTCGCTCGAAGCGCAGCTCGCCGCTGGCGGTCGGACCGACCATCTCCCAGCCCGCGCGGCGATAGAAAAGCTCTGCCCGGCTGCCCTTCGCCGTCGAGAGCCAGAGCCGGCCGAGTTCCCGCTGCCGCGCCCAGTCCAGCATCGCCTCATGCAAGGCGCGGCCGACACCCTGCCCTTCCGCCGCCGGCGCGACGAACAGGGCCCAGACATTTCGCGCGGACCGATCGATGGCGGCGAAGCCGGCGAGGGTCTCGTGCAGCTCGGCAACCCACGCGCTGCCGGCCGCGACGAACGGCAAATAGGAGTCCTCGCTGATCACCTGCGGGTTCGACAACCGGTTTTCCCGCACCTCGAGGCGAATGCGGTGCATGGCCGGGATGTCGGCCGCAACGGCCGTCCGGACCGCCGGATTCATGCCGAAGCGGCTGCCAGCGCCTGCAGCGCCTCGCCGGTGGCGCGGTCGGCCGGGAAGAAGGATTCGATCGCGATCTCCGACAGCGTGACCTCGACCGGCGTGCCGAAGACGGTGGTGGTGGAGATGAAGGACAGGATTCCGGCCTGGCTTTCGATCTGGAGCGGCACCAGGATCGACGAGGAGGCCTCGGGCCGGCTCTTGCTCGCCGGCGCCGGATAAGCGGCAAGCTCGTCGCGCAGCGCTTCAAGCACAGGATCGGCGCTCGCGGCGATCTGGCCGGCGAGCCGCTCGAGCAGATGGCGTTTCCATTCGCCGAGATTGGCGATGCGCGGCGCCAGCCCCTCGGGGTGCAGGCTGAGTCGAAGCACGTTCGAGGGGCGTTCGATCAGGAAAGGCGCGACCCCGTGCAACAGCAGCGGCACCACCCTGTTGTGCGACACCATGTTCCAGTGGCGATCGACCGCCAGCGCCGGGAAAGGGGCATGGCCGTCGAGGATGTGCTGGACCGCCTCGCGTGCGGGCACCAGCTCCGGATCGTCGAGGCTGCGCTCGCGAAAGGCGGGCGCGAAGCCTGCGGCGAGCAGCATCGCGTTGCGGCTGCGCAGCGGCAGCGACAGGCATTCGGCGAGCCGCATCACCATGTCGCGCGACGGGCGCGAACGGCCGGTCTCGACGAAGCTCAGATGGCGCGCCGAGATCTCGGCCTCGAGCGCGAGATCGAGCTGGCTCATGTGACGCTGGCGGCGCCACAGCTTGAGCTGGTCGCCGAATTCCTGCTGGTCGATCGCGATGGTCATACCGGCCTGTCTGCCCGTTTCGTTCCTGGGCCGCCATTACCTGCGAGGTAATCGACCCCCTTCCCTCCCCCCAGCATGATTGCAGCATCCGGGGCAAGCGGCCCCAATGCGAAGGAGGACTCAAATGCAGATCACGACTTTCCTGAAGCGCGTGCTTCTTCTCGATTCGGCGAGCTGCCTGCTGATGGGGATCGGCCTGGCGCTCGGCGCGGGCATGCTGGCGGGGCCGCTCGGCCTGCCGGAAGCGCTGCTCGAAGGCGCCGGCCTGGTGCTGCTGCCGATCGGCCTGTTCATGGCCTGGGTGGCGACCCGCAGCGCAGCGCCGGCGGCGTTCGTCTACGTCATCATCATCGGCAATGTCGGCTGGACCGCGGAGAGCCTGTTCGTAGCCTTCGGCCAGAGCGGAATCACGGCGCTCGGCACGGCCTTCGTGGCGGTGCAGGCGGCGGCGGTGCTGGGACTGGCGCTGTTGGAATATGCCGGCGTGCGCAGCGCGCGGGCGGCTACGGCCTAAATTGCAGTAGCGCCCCGGCGAACGCCGGGGCCCAGCTCAAACAAGAAAGTCTGGGTCCCGGCCTTCGCCGGGACCCAGGCAATTCAAGCGGCCTGGCCGATTTCCTTGTCGGCGAGCAG
>JAYRLF010000108.1:6085-11230 GCA_041905385.1 Allosphingosinicella sp. | reverse complement strand
GTCCATCGACCTGTTCTACCAGGGCGAGGGTGTCGGCGAGATCGCGCACATCGAGCTCGAGCCCGACGCCACCTTCGCCATCCTCAAGGGCCTCTTGGCCGACAAGCACGGCGTCGCCTCGGATGCGATGCTCTTCCTCGAGGACGAGGACGAGCCCATCGACGAGGCCGTGCTGCTCAAGGATCGCGCCACCGCCAAAGGCCTCAAGGTCCACATCCACCGCTGCCGTCACATCGAGGTGACGGTGACGTTCAACACCGAGACGGTCGAGCGCCGGTTCGCACCGGGTACGACGGTCGCGCGGGTCAAGCGCTGGGCCGCCGAGCACAAGTTCGGAATGTCCGACGAGGAGGCCGGCGAGCACGTGCTGCAGATCGCCGATACCCATGACCGGCCGGCGCCGGGGACGCATATCGGCGCGCTCACCGACGGCAAGGTCTGCGGCCTCGCCTTCGACCTCGTCGCCGACGAGCGGGTGAACGGCGCTTCCGGGGCCGGCGCGTGAACGGGCCGGACCAGCGGGCCTTCGAGGCGGACGTGGCGAAGGCCACGTTCCGCCTCGGCGTGGCCGAGCGCCGCTGGCGCCTGGCCGGCGTCTCCTGGCCCTTCGTCTTCATCGGCGCAAGCGCAAGGGACGGCCGCGAGTACATCCTGCGCTTCAACTGCGCAGGCTACCCGCAGGCCGCCCCGACGGGAGGGCCGTGGGACCTGAAGACCAACCAAGTGCTCGCCTTCGATCTGTGGCCGCGCGGGCGAGGCGGGCGCGTGTCGGCGGTCTTCCGCACCGACTGGAAGAACGGCACCGCCCTTTACCTGCCCTGCGACCGCGAAAGCTTCGCAGGCCATGACAACTGGCGGCACGAGATGCCGTCGAAGATCTGGCGCCCAGCTGATGGGATCGTCCAGTACCTGGAGCTGGTTCATGAACTTCTTCAATCTCGCGACTATACGGCGCCTGTTCGCGCCGCGGCATGAGCTGTCCTGCTCGTGGCTGCTGTGGCTGCGGCTTTGCGAGAGGCTGCGTGAGCGCGGCCGCCGGTGCAGCCGGGAGAGCGGCGCATTCCTGCTTGGGCGTCGGGAAAACGGCCGCGTGCGCGTCGTCGACTTCGTCCTCTACGACGACCTCGATCCACACTGCCTCGACAGTGGCATCGTGCGCTTCGACGGGCGCTACTTCAGCGAGCTGTGGGCGATCTGCAAGGCGCGCGGCTTGTCGGTCGTTGCCGACATCCACGTTCACCCGGGCGGCGCGGGACAAAGCGACTCCGACCGCGACCACCCCATGATCTCGCGCGCCGGGCACATCGCTTTGATCCTGCCGCGTTTCGCGACCGGGCGTCAGCCGCGGCGCGACATCGGCATGTACCGATACCTTGGTGGCAAGCGCTGGGCGACGGTCCCGGCGGCCGAGCGCAGCCGCTTCTTCCACATCGGACTGTAAGGAGGCGGCCTTCATGACTGCGTTGATTTCACCAGACTCGTTTCATCGGCTTGTCAAACACGCGATCGATAGCGGGACGGCCGCGAGCGTCGCGGAGGCCGAGGCCCTATTCCGCGGCTACCGGCTTGCCGTCGAGATCGATGCGGCCGCCGCTCGCGACCCGGTCCACCAGGCCGCGCTCTTAACGGCCGTCGCCCTTGGCCGCCGCGTCTTTCTCGGCGGCGTGACGGTCAGCGGCGCGCTCGATGCGCCGCTCGTCCTTTCGATGCCGCTCGGGCGAACGCTCGCCAAGGCTGTTGTTGCGCTCGGCGGCGCCTTGGAACTCCGCGGTGACGAGTGCCCGACCATCTTCATCGGGGGCGGTCCCGGCGCTCGCCGGGAGGGCTTCTGTGTTCGAACGGCGGCAAGCGGCTGGCGAGGTGGGATCCTGCCGATCCACTCCGATCTTCAGCCCTCCGCCGGCGTGGCTATGCCGCTGAGCGGCATGCTGTCGGCCGCTTTGGCCGTCAACGAAGCCTATCTCCATGTGAGCGGCGGCATGCCGGCGGCGGGACGGCGCGTGGTCGGGTTCTCGCTCTGGCGCCCCAGCCCTGACGCGGATTGGCTCGAGGCGGATGCGCGCGAGCCGGCGCTGACCTACTTGCCTTCCCGGCTGTGGCTGATCGGGCTGGGGCATCTTGGCCAAGCCTATCTCTGGGCACTGGGCCTTCTCCCGTACCGGGACCCTGCCGAGCTCGCGCTTGTGCTCCAGGACATCGACCTTATCACCGCCTCGACGGAGAGCACCTCGATCCTCAGTGAAAGCGACATGATCGGGCAGCGGAAGACGCGCGCGATGGCGGCGTGGGCGGAGCGCCGCGGCTTTACAGCGTCGATTCAGGAGCGGCTGTTCGCGGCCGACTTCAAGCGCCAGCCCGAGGAGCCGGCGATCGCCCTGTGCGGACTCGACAACGCGGCGGGGCGCCGAGCCCTCGACCAGGTGGGGTTCGATCTCGTCGTCGAGGCGGGTTTGGGCCGCGGCCATCGCGACTTCCGCACGATGCGCCTTCACCTGCTGCCCGGCCGCCGGCCAGCGGCAGAGATGTGGAAGGCAGCCGCAGGCGGCGAAACGGTCGAGGCGCGACCGGCCTATGCCAAGCTGGTCGCCGAAGGCGCGCTCGACCGGTGCGGCATGACGCTGCTGGCGGGCAAGGCCGTGGGCGCGCCGTTCGTTGGCTCGGTGGCGGCGTGCCTGGCGCTGTCGGAGGTGCTTCGCTTGCTGCATGGCGGCGAGCTCCATGGGCTCATCGATCTCGACCTTCTGAGCCCCGAGCAGCGCCTGTTGTGGCGCCATCCCGGCGACTTCAGCCGCTTCAATCCCGGGTTCTCAATGGCCGGGTGATCAGGGCCGCTCGCGGGTGATGTCGTATTGTGGGTGAGAGATCAGGTGGCGCCGGCCCGACCCGCGATGTCGCCAAGCAACCGAGGCCACAGGCGAACGGCCGGGATGGAGAAGGCTCCCCTAGGGGGGAAATTCTTGGAAATCCGATGTTCCGCTTTATTCGGCGCCTGGCGATTATGTTGATGGGCAACCGTGATCGACAGTGCTCGATGCGGTTGTTCGGCAAGACGAAGTGGGAATGGAAAGGGGAAACCGGGGGACAATGAACCGTCGGACCGTCATCGTTGAGGGGCCGCTCGCCTTTCGTATGAGGCGCATCGCCGCCGCGCGACAGGGCGAAGCTGGCGTACAGATCATGACCTTGCCGCAGCTTGCGGCGCGCCTCGCCGGCGGCTTCACGCGCCCAGCGCGATCCGAGGACCTTGACCCGGCGATCCGGTTGGCACTCGACGCCGGCGGTTTCGCCGAACTCGAGAGCATCCGAAGCCTGCCCGGCATGACGCGTTCAGTGGCTTGGACGCTGACCCGGCTATGGAACGCCGACTTCGCATTGGCCGACCGCGCCCATGAGCGCGCGCGGCTTCAGGATCTTATGACGATCGAGGCGCGCGTGCGTGCGAGCCTGCCGGCGGGTGTGCTGTCGCCGCGCGATCTGCGCGATGCCGCCCTGCAGCGCGTGACGCACGCGCCAGCGGTCCTCGGCGCGGTCGAGCTTGATCGCGTCGTGCGCGTCGCCTCGGTTTGGCGGCCGCTGCTCATCGCCCTGGCGCGGCAGGCACCGCTCACCTGGCGCAATCCCGGCGATCCCGATGCCGCCTGGTTCACCGGCGAGCTTGGTTCCGATCCGCGGCCCACACCGGCGTCGCCTGACATCGTCTCCTGCGCCTCGCCGCGCGCCGAGGCCGTCGAAGCTCTGCGGTGGATCCGCGAACTCATCGCGTCGGGCCGCGCTCGGCCGGACGAGATCGCCGTCTGCGCCACGGCGACCGAAGATTGGGACGACCACATGCTGGTGCTGGCGGCCGACGCCGGTCTGCCGTTGCATTTCTCGCACGGCATGCCGGCCCTGGCGTCGCGCGAAGGGCAGGCCTGTGCCGCCCTGGCCGACGTCTTGATCAACGGGTTGAGTCAGGGTCGCGTGCGCCGTCTCTTCGGCCACGCCGCCGGGCGCAGCCGCGGCCTCAACGCGCTGCCTCCGAGCTGGGCGCAGGGCCTGCGGCCTGGCGCTGCCCTCTTCGAGCTTGAGCAATGGCGGCGCGCACTCGATGAAGCCCACGCGCACCGCACGGATGGTGTCGACGTGCGGCCGCTGCTCATCCCGGTTCTCGAGGTGCTTGCCAGAGGAGCCGCCGCCGCAGATGCGGCCGGGGGCTTGCTGCTCGGACGCGCGGGGCGGGCGCTCTGGGTCGAGGCGCTGCGCCGCGCGCCGCCAGAGGCGCTCGAATTCTCGCTGCAGGAGCTTCGTCTTCCCGATGGCCGCGACCCGGGCGCCTGCGCGGTCTGGTGTCCAGCGGGTCATCTCGCAGCGGCGCCACGACGCTTCGTCCGCCTGCTCGGCCTGTCGACGCGATCGTGGCCGCGGCGGTCCGGCGAAGATCCATTGGTTCCGAGCCACATCATGTCGCGTGACGCCCTCGATTCCGAGTCGGTCACCGAACAGGACCGGCGCACGTATATGCTCGTCACCGCACAGGCCGGCGGCGCTCTGGTGCTCTCACGCAGTCGCCGTAACGCCCAAGGCGGGCTGCAGGCGCCCAGTCCGCTCGTGCCGCACGACCCGCGACGCACCACGGCGTTGAAACGCGCACGCGTCCCGAGCCATGCGTTCAGCGAAGCCGATCGCCTGCTCGCGCGGCCCGAGGAGGCGGCGACCTCGCCTGTGCTGCGAGCAGCTGACGCTTGCTGGCGCAATCGCCGAAGCCCCGCAGTCACCGCTCATGACGGCCGCGTGCGCGAGGATCATCCCGTCATCGCCCGAGCCATCGCGCAGGTGCAGTCCGCGACGTCGCTTCGCCTCATGCTGCGCGACCCGCTTGCCTTCGTGTGGCGCTACGCCTTGGGCTGGCGTTCGCTGGTCGAAGACGAACAGCCCTTGTCGCTCGACGCGCGCGCCTTCGGCGAGCTCGTCCACGAGATGCTGAAACGCACGGTCGACGCGCTCGAACCTCAACCCGGCTATGTGCGCGCGGCCCTCCATGAGATCGAGAACGCCCTCGATGCGGCGTCCGCCGCCATCGCGGTGCAGTGGCCGGTCGGGCGGGCGACCCCCCCCCGCCTCGTGTGGGGCCCCACCCCCGCCGCCGCCCCCGAGCGCGCCCGGTCG
>JAYRLF010000108.1:0-6075 GCA_041905385.1 Allosphingosinicella sp. | reverse complement strand
CGCCGCCTGGGGGGTGCGGGGGCCGCCCCCGCCCCCCCCCCCGCCCGTCCTCTTGTGGCGCCACACCCTCGCGGCCGCACGCGATCTCGCGCTGAAGGCGCTGACGCTCGACGAGGCATTTCAGCCGGTCACGCGCAGCTGGACCGAACTGGCGTTCGGCCGCGAGGACGACGGGACGAACGCCGCCGGCGATCTGCTGTGGCCGCCGACAGCGCAGGTGATCATTCCCGGCGCCGGGTTGCGCATTCGCGGCAGCATCGATCGGGTGGATTTCAATAGCGCACACAACGGCGTTCGTGTCTCCGACTATAAGACCGGCGTCGAACCGCCGAAGGCTAACGAGATCGTTCTCGGGCGCGGCGCCGAGCTGCAGCGCGTGTTCTACGCCTTGGCCGCGCGCCAACTGGTAGCGGACAATCCGCGGGTCATTGCGCGCCTGGTCTTCCTCGGGACCGATCGGCCCAGGCCGTACAGTCTTCCCGATGTTGATCAGGCGATCGCCGACATTGGCGCGCATGTCAGCGCGGCCGTCGATCTTCTGCGTCGCGGCATCGCCTTGCCCGGGCCCGACGCACGCGAGGACTGGAACGACTTCGCGTTGGCGCTGCCGGCGGCGCCGGCGGTTTATTTCCACAGCAAACAGGCAGCCTTGGGCCGCGCCTTCGGTGACTTCGCCCGGATCTGGAGCGTGCGATGACGAAGCTCGCCGACGAAGCCGCGCGCCTCAGGGCGCTCACAGAACTGCATCTGACGCTGCTGGTGGAGGCGGCGGCGGGCACCGGCAAGACCGCTCTTATGGCCGGCCGCGTGACGATGTTGTTGATGAGCGGCGCCGAGCCGCGCTCGATCGCCGCCATCACCTTCACGGAGCTCGCGGCGAGCGCGCTCGGCGCGCGCGTCCACCGCTACGTCGACGATCTGCTCGCGGGACGTGTTCCGAAACCGCTGCGGGAGGCTCTGCCCGACGGGCTGACCGACGCGCAGCGGCGCATCCTTTCCGAGGCTGCGGGCAAGCTCGATGAGCTGACCGCCACGACCATCCACGCGTTTTGCCAGACCATCATCTGCAGCTACGCAGTCGAAGCCGATATCGACCCTGGCGCGCGCATCCTCGATGCGGCGCAGGCCGAAGCCGCGTTCCAGGCCGTGTTCGAGCAATGGTTCAGAAGGCGGCTGAATGGACCGGCGCGGGCCGACGATCCGATCGCCTCCTTGTCGCAGTACGATCCGCATCACGTGGCCGCCACCTTGCGAGACCTTGCGCGGTTTCGCCTGGAGCATCGGGGCGCGCGGGCGCCCGCGGCCGATCTCAGCGGCCGGCCGGACATCGACCTCGTCGAGGCCGTCGCGGATTTCCGCCGCTGGCTTTCGGCGCAGCCTCTCGAGCCCAAGACGCTCGAACTGGTCGGACAGCTCGAGACGCTGGCCGATCACTTCGCCGGCAGCTTCGCGACGGCGCCTGTCTTCGACACGCTGTGGCGGCTCGCTCATCCGGCGCGCCTGCCTTGCATGCGGCGCTATACATTCGATCTGCTGACTCCAAGGACGAAAACAGCGTGGGACAAGGCCGCCGGCAAGGATCGCGGCGCCGAACTTAACGCCGAGGCTGGTCGGCATTTTGCGCGGGTGGATCACTGCTACCGCGTGATCCTTGGCCGTGTCGCGACCGCGCTGGTCGCCAAGTTGTCCAATGAACACGATGAGGTTCTTGCCGACTACGCCGCCTTCAAACGCGCTGCCGCCGTTCTCGACTTCGACGATCTGCTGGAGCGGGCGCGCGCGCTCGTGCGCGGGCATGATGCGGTCCGCCGCGCGCTCGGGCAGCGCTATAGCCACATCTTCGTCGACGAATTCCAGGATACCGACCCGATCCAAGCGGAAATCCTGTTTCGCATCGCCGCCGACGACAGCCCGCCGCGCTGGCAGGACAGCCGTCTGCGCGCTGGCGCTCTCTTCATGGTCGGCGATCCCAAGCAGGCGATCTACCGCTTCCGGGGCGCCGACGTCGGCTCCTACGCGGAGGCGCGGAGCGCCATCGCCCGGCGCTGGCCCAACAACATCGTCCAGATTACGGCGAACTTTCGCTCACGGCCGGCGATCCTGAGCCACATCAACCGCTGTTTCGCTACGCCGCTGTCGGCCCAAAATCAGCCGGGCTACGTGGAGCTCGCGCCAACGCTGGATCCGCCGGATCACGATCTGCCATGCGCCGCCAAGATCACGATCGATCTGCCGCCGGATTCGCGGGCGGCGCAGATCCGCGACGCCGAAGCCGAAGTCGTCGCCGATCTGTGCGCGCGGCTGATCGGCAACGTGACGATCCGCGATGAAGACGGCGACCTTGCGCCGCTCACGCCGGGCGGCATCGCGCTGCTCGCCCCGACGGGCTCGGAGCTTTGGCGTTACGAGCGCGCGTTTGAAGCCCGCGGCCTCCGGATCGCCTCCCAGGCCGGGAAAGGACTGTTCCGCCGCCAGGAGGTGCAGGACCTCGTCGCGCTCGTGCGCGTGCTGGCCGACGGCGGTGACACCTTGGCGTTCGGCGCCTTGATGCGCGGCCCGCTCGTGGGCCTCAGCGAGGAGGAGTTGCTCGACATCACCGCGGGATTGCCGCCGCTTGCGGATCGGCCCGACGCAATCCCTCGGTTTTCGCTCGCGACGGATGCCGATGACGTCGCTCATCCCGTCGCGCGGCGGGTCCTCACGATCCTTCAGGACCTGCGCCGCCGGGCGCGCGCCACGACACCCGCGCTGCTGCTCGCCGAAGCCGTCGAGCGGTTGGCCGTGCGACCGATCCTGAGCGCGCGCGAAGGCGACCGCAGCGCGCGAGCCGCCGCCAACGTCGAGGCGCTGCTCGAACGGGCGCGGCCCTACGGCGTCAAAGGCATGAAGCGCTTCGCCCGCGACGTGAGCCGCGATTGGCGCGGCGGCGCCGCCTACAACGAAGGCCGCGTAGATGCCGATGGAGACGCCATCGAGATCATCACCATCCACAGCGCCAAGGGGCTCGAATGGCCGGTGGTGATCCCGATCAACACCGCGACCTTGCTGCGCTCCCGCGAGCCGTTTGTGCACCGGGCTGACGACGACACGCTGCATTGGGTGATCGGCGACGTCGTGCCGCCCGAGCTGCGCGCGGCGCTCGAGACCGATGACGAGAGCCTGACGCGCGAACGCGAACGGCTCTGGTACGTGGCCTGTACGCGAGCCCGTGAGCTGCTGATCGTGCCGGAATTGGCGCAGGCCGAGCAGAAGTCCTGGGCTCGCGTCGTCAATCTGGGCCACGACGCGTTGCCGGAGCTGGACATCTCCCGCATGACGCCGGCGCCGATGCCGATGAGCGCCGATCCGCCGAATACTCAGACCGCTGAGCTGTTCGCAGCCGAGCGCGCGACCATCGAAGAAGCGGCCGTTGCGCTGACCTGGGTCCGGCCGAGCGATCATGATCCGGACCGCCTGGAGGCGGTCGAGGCCATCACACTCGATGCCGGCGATGCGCCGGAGGTCGATCTGCCTGTCGGCGCGGGACGTGTGCGCGGTCTTCTCCTGCACAAGCTGATGGAAGAGGTGCTGAGCGGCGAGCTTGTCGAAGAGGTAGGCCGCTTTGTCAGCCGCGCCCGCGAATTGCTCACTGAACTGGTCCTCGATCCCGACGACAGCGAGGCGCTTCCGGACTCTGACGAGATCGCGGCGACCACCTGGCGCACGTTGCAACTGCCCGACATCGCCGCGCTTCGCGACCGGCTGACCCCCGAATGGCCGGTCTATGCGCTGCTCGAGGATAGTTCGAAGCCAAGGGCGCTCGCCGGACGCATCGACGCCATCGCCTACACCGGAGATCGCGCCGAGGTGGTCGTCGACTGGAAGAGCGACGTCGATCCGTCCGACGCGGATATTCGCCTCCATGCTGGTCAGCTCGAAGACTATCTGCGGGCGACAGGCGCCCCACGCGGCGCGCTGGTCTACATGACGCCCGGGCTCGTGCGCTGGGTCGCCGGGCGGGATGAGCGGCAATCGTGAGGTCGGGAGCCCCGAGGGGTCGCAAACGGGGGCCGAACAGGCCATCGCCGGAAAGAAGGGGTGTCAGAAATTTGTAGTCATTTTTCTGACAGTCTCGACTCCTCGGTCAGAAATAGGTATACATTTTTCTGACAGAGCTCGGCAACGATGGATCTCAAATCCCAGATTCAAAAGCGGATGGCTGCCCAGGCGCCGTTCGGCGTCTGGACGCCGACCGACTTTCTGGACATCGGCTCGCGCGACGCCATCGACCAGGCGCTGTCACGCATGACCAGCGCGGGAGAGATCCGCCGCATCACCCGCGGCCTTTACGATCTGCCTCGGCCCAACAGCCTGACCGGGAAACCGACCAATCCCGATCCACGCCGGGTCATCGACGCGCTGGTGCGACGAGACCAGGCGCGGATGCTGGTCGACGGGCTGACAGCCGCCAACGACCTTGGGCTGACGGATGCGGTCCCGGCCAAGATCTCGGTCCACACCGACGCGCGCCTGCGTCCAATCAAATTGGGCGCCCAGACCATCACCTTCAAACTGACAGCGCCCAGCCGCTTGCACTGGGCCGGCCGTCCGGCGATGCGTGTCGTCCAGGCGCTGCAATGGCTGCGCAGCACAATCGACGGCGATCACGATCGCATTCGCCGCCGCCTGGCCGCGATCCTCGCCGATCCCGATCACGGTGCGGCGATCGCCGCGGACTTGCGCGACGGCTTCACCAGCCTGCCGGATTGGATGCAGACCTTTCTGCGGCCCTTGCTCGATGAACCGGAGGCCTCCTCTTCCCGGGATAAACCGACCAAGCGACAGCCCGGGAGCCGCAGATGAATCCGGGTTTCGTCACGTTCCTTTCCGCTGCCGCGGAGGATCGCCGCGACGCTTTTCTCGGCGCGGCGCAGCGCTTGGGCGCTCCGGAGCAGAACATCGAAAAGGACTTCTGGGTCTGTTGGACCCTCGATGCGCTGTTCAACGGTGCCGAGGCGGGCGGCCCTCGACTGTTGTTCAAGGGCGGGACCTCGTTGTCGAAGGCTTTTGGATTGATCTCCCGGTTCTCGGAAGACATCGACATCACGATCTTCCGGGACGACCTGGGCGAGGGCGCGACGGTCGATGAGCTGGAGGCGCTGAGCGGCAAGAAACGACGACGGCGCCTCGACGCCATCAAAGGGGCGAGTCAGGCCTACGTGAACGAGACGATGCGTCTGCAGGTCGAGGGACACTTGCGCGAGACCCTGGAGACTGCGGGCTTGGAATCTGAAGCCGGGCGGGTGGAGCTCGATCCCGATGACCCCGACCGGCAAAGCCTGTTGATCTGGTATCCGAAGGTGACGGCGGCTGACGAGGGATACGTCAGGCCGGCGGTCAAGATCGAGTCAGGCGCCAAGTCGGCGCTCGATCCGAACCAACCCGCTATCGTCAAGCCCTATGTCACCGACGTGCTCGCGGATCTCGAGCTGAGCGTGCCCGACGTCAGAACTGTCGTGGCAGAACGCACCTTCTGGGACAAGATTGTGATCTTGCATGGGTTGCGCCAATGGTTCGACGCGCGTGGCGCGCTCCGCGGTGGCGGCCAGCGGATTTCACGGCACTACTACGACGTCTACCGGCTGCTCGACTCCGATGTCGGTCGCTCCGCGTCGAGTGATCTCGCGCTAGGTCTCGACTGCGTGCGGCACGCCCGCATGTTCTTCAACAGTCCAGATCTGAACCTCGCGACCGCGGCGCCTGGAAGCTTCACGCTATCGCCAAATCGCGACATGGCGACCGAACTCACGCGCGACTACGCCGCCATGGCGGGGATGATCTTCGGTAAGGCGCCCGCGCTCGAAGAGGTCCTCGGCCGGGTCGCCGAGCTCGAGGCGCGCATCAACCAAGCCGGAACCAAGTCGGCGGCGGCAAGGCGAGACCGGACGGGGGGCGCAGGAGCATGAACACAGAGGCCGACACGTGTCGAAAATTCGTCGTACCCCGTCTGCAGGCCGCCGGATGGGATAACGCGCCTCACGCAATCAACGAGCAGCGCACCTTCACCGATGGCCGGGTGATCTTCGTCGGGGGTCG
>JAYRLF010000548.1:0-2085 GCA_041905385.1 Allosphingosinicella sp. | reverse complement strand
AGCGGGCCAATGATCTCGTGGACGTCGCCGCCCGAGCTGAAATTGCCGCCCGCGCCGGCGACCACCACCGCCTTCACGTCCCGCGCATAAACCAGCGCCCGGAACATGTCCCGGAGCTCGGCATAGGACTCGAACGTCAGCGGATTCTTCCGCTCGGGTCGGTTCAGCGTCACCGTCGCGACGCCGTCGGCAAAGTCCCACAGGAAATGGGTCGGGCGATAGCTTTCCGGATTCATCTCTTCTTCCTCGTCGCCGCGGCCGAGCCGATCGACATCTTGACCACGCCGAGCGCGACATAGAGCCGCTCGCGCTGGGTGTAGTTGAGTCCGCTCAGCAGCTGGTCGATCCAGTCATTGTGGGCGCGGGCGAGCCGCTGGAACTGGTGGTGGCCCTCGGCGGTCAGCCGCACGATCGATGTGCGCCGGTCCTCGGGCAGCTTGCGCATCTCGACCAGCCCGTCCGCGACCAGCTTCTTGACCAGGCCGGTGACATTGCCGTTCGAGACGAGCAACGCCTCCGACAATTGGCCCATCGTCATGCCGTCCTTGTGGCGGTCGAGCGTCGCGAGCACGTCGAAGCGGGGCAGGGTAGTGCCGCGCGCGGCGAAGCGGCGCTGCATCTCCTTCTCGATCGCCATCGTGCAGCTCAGCATGCGCAGCCACACGCGGACGTTCGACCGGTCGCCGAGCGCGCCGTCATGCTTCTCGCGGATCGGCGCCGGCGTGCTCACATCACCTCTCCGCCGGCGACCGCGATCGCCTGGCCAGTGATCGAGCGGCTCTCGGGCAGGCACAGCCAGACCACGGCGGCGCCGACCTCGGCCGGATCGATCAGCCGGCCCTGCGGATTGAAGCGGGCCAGCTCCTGGCGCGCCTCGGCCTCGCTGCGGCCGGTCTTGCGGACGATCCGCTCGACCGATTCGGCGACCAGCTCGGTCTCGGTGAAGCCCGGGCAGACGGCATTGACCGTCACCGGCGTGCCGGCGAGCTCGAGCGCGAGCGCGCGGGTGAAGCCGATCGCGCCATGCTTGGCGGCGGCATAGGGCACGGCATAGGCATAGCCCTTGAGGCCCGCCGTCGACGCGACGGTCACGATCCGCCCGGCCTCGCCATCGATCAGGTCGGGCAGGGCAGCCTGACAACAGTGAAGCAGGGCGTCGAGATTGACCGCCATCGTGCGCCGCCAATTGTCCGCGCTGACCTTGGCAAAGGGTGCGCTGTCCGCACCGCCGGCATTGTTGACCAGGATCGAGATCGGCCCATGGCTCTCATGCGCGAGCGCGAAGCAGCGCTCGATCTCGATCGGATTGGTGACGTCGGCGGGCGCGACCAGCGCGCGGGTCTCGGCCGCAATCTCCTCGAGCGGCTCGCGCCGCCGTCCGACCAGGGTCAGCTTCGCGCCTTCCGCCGCCAGCGCCCGCGCGATCGCGGCGCCGATACCGGTGCCGCCGCCGGTGACCACGGCATGGCGCCCCGCAAGCCTCATGCCTTCATCTCCGCCTCGCGGGCCAGGTTGCGCGCCAGCTGGGCCATGCCGCCGAGATATTGCGGTGGCACCGCGACCCGCCGGTAATCCTGCTGCGCCGCCGCCCTGAGCGTCCAGCTCGGGTCGATCAGATGCGGCCGGGCGAGCGCGACCAGGTCGGCTCGCCCGGCGGCGAGGATCGAATTGACATGGTCGGGCTCGTAGATGTTGCCGACCGCCATCGTCGTCAGCCGCCCCTGATTGCGGATCTGGTCCGCGAACGGGGTCTGGAACATCCGGCCGTAGATCGGCTGGCAGTCGGCCCAGGTCTGGCCGGCCGAGACGTCGATCAGGTCGGCGCCGGCCTCGGCGAAGGCCCGGCCGATCGCGACCGCCTCGTCGGGCGTGACGCCGAGATCGCCCATCCAGTCATTGGCCGAGATCCGCACCGACATCGGCCGCTCGGCGGGCCAGGCCTCGCGCATCGCCCGGAACACCTCGAGCGGGAAGCGCAGCCGATTCTCGAGGCTGCCGCCATAATCGTCGCTGCGCTTGTTGGTCAGCGGCGTGATGAAGCTCGACAGCAGATAGTCATGCGCCGCGTGCAGCTCGACCATGTCG
>JAYRLF010000547.1:0-2085 GCA_041905385.1 Allosphingosinicella sp. | reverse complement strand
CGCCTTTGGCGTAGACATTGGCGGTGTCGAAGAAGTTCACGCCGGCGTCGAGCGCGGCCTTGACCAGCGCGTCGGCCTCGTCCTGCCGGAGCTGGCCGATCAGGCCCCACATGCCTTCGCTGCCGCCGAAGGTCATCGTGCCGAGGCAGAGCTCGGAAACGGCCAGGCCCGAGCGGCCGAGCAGATTGTAGCGCATGAAGTCGACTCCCTTGGGATGCGCCGGCCTTAGCGCCGGGTCGCGAACAAGCCCAGCGGCACCGCGTCGGCCATGACCCGATAGCCGGCGATCGACGGATGGAGGCCGTCGAGGTCGACGTCGGCGCGGAGACGGTCGGGCCGCGCCGGATCGCGCATCGCCGCGTCGAAATCGATCACCGCATCGAAATTGCCGGGTGCGCGGATCCAGGCATTGATCGCCTGCCGGCTCGCCTCGGTCTCGGCCGGCGGATGATAATAGTCCGAGCCAGCGAAGGGCATGATCGTCGCGCCGATCGCCCGGATGCCGCGGGCGCGGGCACGGGCGACGATCTGAGCATAGGCCGTGGTCACATTGGCGACCAGCTCCGCCTGCTGCGCGGCCGTGGCCGGACCGTCGCGGGTCAGCACGCCGAGATCGTTGACGCCCTCGAGCAGGATCAGGAAGCGCGCGCCGGGCTGGGCCAGCACGTCCCGCTCGAACCGGGCCATAGCGTTCGGGCCGAGCCCATCCTGGAGCATGCGGTTGCCGCTGAGGCCCTGGTTGAGCACCGCCAAGTGGCGCGTCGCCGCGCCGGCCTGGAGGCGCTCGGCGAGGAAATCGCCCCAGCGATTGTTGGCGCCGCCGGTCACGCCATAGCCGTCGGTGATCGAATCGCCGAACAGGACGATCGCCGCGGCCGGGAGCGGCGCGTCGACGTCGACGCCGGTGAGCTGGAACCAATGGTCGGTGCCGGTGGCGCCCGCCAAATCCTCGGCCGCGCCGTGCCGGCCGCGCAGCAGCCACGAAGTGATGCGCGAGCCCGGGTGGCTGGTCTGGCCGATCGGCGACTCGGAGAAGTGCATCGACACGGCCAGGCTCGACAGCGCCTGCACCGGCAGCTCGACGGGATCGGAAAGGTAGTCGGCGCCGGCCGGGATCACGATTTCGCGCCGGCCGGAGAAGGTGACCGGCCGGGTCGTTCCCGGCGCGGTGCGAGCGCCGCCGGCGCTGAGCGCGACATGCACGTCACCGATCCGGAGCGCCGCCGTGCCGAAGGTGTTGGCGATGCGCACCCTGAGGCGCGGCCCTCCGAGCGTGAGCCGAACCACCTGGCGCAGGGTCATGTCGCGCAGCTGGTCGTCCGGCAGCCTGTTGTGCGGCTCGGGGATCTGCTGCGTGCTGGCCCAGCTGCCGACCCAGCGCTGGGCCGAAGCAGCCGGCGCCAGCACCAGCAGCAGGACGGCCGCCAGGCCACGCAACCAAGGGATCGAAGCTCTCCTGACCATCCCGCCTCCCGACGCCTGTTACCGCTACCATGAACGCGGCGCCGGGCGGCGGCAAGGGGGATCAGAGCGTCGCGTGGACCGTGGCGACAGCCTTGATCACCGCGGCGATCCGGGCCGCGGCCTGGATCGTCTCGGCATTGACATTGTGCTGGGTCAGCACCCGCTCGTGGCTGTCGATGCACATGCCGCAGCCGTTGATCGCGCTGACCGCGAGGCTGAACAGCTCGAAATCGGCCTTCTCGATGCCGGGATTGCCGATCACGTTCATGCGCAGCTTCGCCGGCAAGGTGCCGTAGACCGGGTTCGAGGCGAGATGGACGAAGCGGTAATAGACGTTGTTCATCGCCATCACCGCTGCCGCGGCGCGCGCGGCATTGGCCGCTTCGGGACTGAGCTTGCCTTCGACCTCGGCCTCGGCCGCGGCGACGATCGGGCGGTAGCCGGTGCCGTGCGCGCAGGCGAGCAGCAGACCATATTTGCGCTGGTCGCCGAGACTCTGATCGTTGAGCAGCGAGCCGATGTTGAGCCGCAGGTCCTTGGCATAGTCAGGGAGCGTGTCGGCGAAGTCTTTGAGGGACATATTCATCTCCATGTGCACGATCTGTCCCCCTCCCTGAGTCC
>JAYRLF010000107.1:0-11282 GCA_041905385.1 Allosphingosinicella sp. | reverse complement strand
AGGCGCGGGCCGACCCGGCCGAAACGGCGTCAGAAGCCGAGAAATATCGCGCGGCCTTGGCGCGGCTGGGCTAAGTCGATGTCACTAGCTCCTCCCCTTCAGGGGAGGGGTTTGGGGGTGGGGTACAGAGTTTCCATCTGGGCCGCGTCCGCGCAGTTCCACCGTCCTGCCCCACCCCAACCCCTCCCCTGAAGGGGAGGGGCTTGATTGCTTTCTTGGGGGGAAGATGAGCGCGGGAAAGAGAACAACGAAAGGCGTCGGCCAGCGCGACCTGACGACGGGGCCGATCGGCAGGACCCTGCTGGTCTTCGCCATCCCGACCCTGATCTCGTCGATTCTGCAGTCGCTCAACGGCTCGATCAACTCGATCTGGATCGGCCGCTTCCTCGGCGAGGAGGCGCTTGCCTCCACCGTCACCGCCAATCTGGTCATGTTCCTGCTGATGGCGTTCGTGTTCGGCTTCGCCATGGCCGCGACGGTGATGATCGGGCAGGCGTTCGGCGCCGGCAGCATCGACCAGGCGCGGCGGGCGATGGGGACCGCGATCGGCGGCTTCCTGCCGGTTGCGATCGCCATCTCATTGTTTGGCTGGTTGTTCGCGCCGAAGCTGATCGAATGGCTCGCGCTCGCGCCGGAGGCGTCGCCGCTGGCTTTGGCCTATTTGCGGGTGATCTTCATCGCCATGCCGGCGATCATGATGCTGGTGCTGCTGATGATGGGGCTGCGCGGGGTCGGCGACGCCATGACGCCGCTCTGGTTCATGCTCGTCGCGGTCTTCCTCGATGCCGGCCTCAATCCGGTCTTCATCTTGGGCCTCGGCCCGGCGCCGGCGCTCGGCATTGCCGGCTCGGCGCTGGCGACTGTGATCGCCAATTTCGTCGCCCTGATCGGCGTTATCGTCTTCCTCTATGCGCGCGACCTTCCGTTGCGGCTGCGCGGGCCGGAGCTGCTCTATCTGATCCCGGACCGGGCTCTGCTCGCGACCATGGTCCGCAAAGGCATCCCGATGGGCCTGCAGATGATCGTCATCTCCTCCTCGGCGCTGGCGACGATGGGACTGGTCAACCGCGAGGGCATCCACACCGCGGCCGCCTTCGGCGCGGCGATGCAATTGTGGACCTATATCCAGATGCCGGCCATGTCGCTCGCCGCCGCGGTCAGCGCCGTCGCCGCGCAGAATATCGGCGCGGGCAAGTGGGACCGGGTCGGTGCGGCGACCCGGGCCGGACTGATCCAGAATTTCGCGATCACCGGCGCACTCGTGATCGTGATGGCGCTGTTCGACCGGGCGTTGCTGGCGCTGTTCCTCGGCGGCGGGAGCCCGGCGCTGCCGATCGCCGAGCATATCCAGCTGCTCGCGTCCTGGAGCTTCCTGCTGCTCGGCGTGACCATGATCCTGTTCGGCACGGTGCGCGCGAACGGCGCCGTGATCGGGCCGCTTATCATCCTGTTCATCGGCATGTATCCGTTCCGGCTCGGCTTCGCGGTCGGCGCTTATGATTGGCTCGGCGCCGACGCGCTGTGGCTGAGCTTTCCGGTCGGCTCGCTCGCCAATGTCGCACTGGCGACCGCTTTCTACCTGCATGGCGGTTGGCGGAAGGGGCGGATGATGCCGACGCCGATCCCGGTCGACGCGGCGATCGAGGAGGCCGAAGGGATGACGGAGCCTGGCGGGCGGATGAACCCGACGGGCTAGTAGATCCTCCCCGTACCGGGGAGGATTAAGGCACCACCACCTCGATGGCGCGCTCCGCCACCTCGACCGTCGCCGGCGTCTTGCCGAGCACCTCGCCGTCGATCGAGATCGGCAAAGGCGGGTCGGTGATCAGTCTCAGCCTGGTCGCGTGGAAATCGACCACCGTGTCCTTCTTGAAGCGGCGGTTGCGGAGCAGGACGGCGAGCCAGTTGCGGATCAGCCGATGCTTGGCCCGTCCGGTCACCGCCTGGACGACGACCTCGCCGCTGTCGACGCGGGCATCGTCGACCACTTCGACGCCGCCATGATAAGCGCCGTTGGCGATCCGCACCTCGAGCGCGCTCATCTCGTGCCGCTCGCCATTGTCGGTCTCGATCGTGAGCTCGAAGGGGCGGAATCGGTAGATCCACCAGACCGCCCAGATCAGATAGCCGACCCGGCCGAGCCACTTCTTGAGGTTGTGCGGAACGGTGGCGCCGATCAGCGGCGACAGGCCCATGGCGGCGCTGTTGGCGAAATAGTCGCCGTCGATGACGCCGAGATCGACCCGGCGCCGCCGGCCGGTGACGATCGTCTGGATCGCGCCGTCGAGGTCGAGCGGAATGCCGAGCGTGCGAGCGAAGCTGTTGGCGGTGCCGAGCGGCAGCAGCGCGAAGACGCAGTCGCGGTCGACCAGCTCGTCGACCGCCGAGGAGAGCGAGCCGTCGCCGCCGCCGACGATCACCATCGGCGCGCCATCGCGCACCGCCTTCTTCACGGTCGGGATCAATTGGCCCTTCTTGCGCACGGCATGGGCGGAGATCAGCCGGATGCCGGCGCCGCGCAGCTTGAAGGTCGCCTTGCGGAACAGCGCCCGGCCCTTGCGCGAATGCGCATTGACGACCAGCACGGCTTCCTTGGGGACGGGGCGAAGTTCAGACACGGGAGCTACCTAACGGGCGACAGGCGGCTTCTGTCCAATAGTCTTTGCGGATTTCGGTCCGCGCGTTAAGCGAATCGCGCCATGACGCACGCTTCCTTTCCCGCCGCCCGCCTGCGCCGAACCCGCTCGGCCGCCTGGAGCCGGGCGATGGTCGCCGAGACAGTGCTGACGCCTGCCGATCTGATCTGGCCCCTCTTCGTCACCGAAGGGGAGGGGCTTGAGGAGCCGATCGCGACCTTGCCCGGCGTGTCGCGCTGGTCGATCGACCGGGTCGGCGCCCAGGCGAGACTGGCGCGGCAGCTGGGCATTCCCTGCATCGCCTTGTTCCCGAACACGCCGCCAGCGCTGCGCAGCGAGGATGCCGGCGAGGCGCTCAATCCGGACAACCTCATTTGCCGCGCCGTCCGCGCCTGCAAGGAGGCGGCGCCCGAGGTGGGGGTGCTTACCGACGTCGCGCTCGATCCCTATACGGCGCATGGGCATGACGGGCTCACCGACGCGGGTGGCTATGTGCTGAACGATCCGACCGTCGAGGTCCTGGCGCGCCAGGCCCTGGTCCAGGCCGAGGCCGGCGCCGACATCGTCGCGCCGTCCGACATGATGGACGGGCGGGTGGCCGCGATCCGCGCCGCGCTCGAGGGCGCCGGCCATGTCAACGTCCAGATAATGGCCTATTCGGCCAAATATGCTTCGGCCTTCTATGGGCCGTTCCGAGACGCGGTCGGCTCGCGCGGCCTGCTGAAGGGCGACAAGAAAAGCTACCAGATGGATCCGGCCAATGCCGAGGAGGCGCTGCGCGAGGTCGCGCTCGACGTGGCCGAGGGCGCCGACACGGTGATGGTGAAGCCGGGCCTGCCCTATCTGGACATCGTTCGGCGTGTGAAAGAGCGCTTCCAGGTTCCTGTTTTCGCTTATCAAGTCTCCGGCGAATATGCGATGATCGAGGCCGCGGCGGCGGCCGGCGCGGGGGACCGCGACGCGCTCGTCCTCGAGACGTTGATGGCCTTCAAGCGCGCCGGCTGCTCCGGCGTGCTCACTTATCATGCGCCGGTTGCGGCGCGGCTGCTCGCGGCCTGATGAGCGAAGGCGTGCGGGCTGAGCTGGCCGCGCTCCAGGCGGCGATGGCGCTGCTCGAGCCCGGTGCCGAGGCGCGCGCCGCACTGATGGACGAAGCCGTCGCGCATGCCGAGACCTTCCTGTCCGGCCTGGAACAGGCGCCGGCCAATCGCGGCTGGGAGGATGTGCTGACCGGCGGATTCGTGCCCGAGTTCGCCGAGCAGGGCCGCGATCCGAAGGAGGTGCTTGCCTATTTCGACCGCAGCGTCGTCCGGCCCGGCATCACGACGACGTCGCCGCGCTTCACCGGCTATGTGCCGGGCGGCGGCCTGTTCCACAGCGCCGTCGCTGACTTTCTCGCCGCCGCGACCAACAAATATGCCGGCTTCTCGTCGGCCGCGCCGGGCGCGGTCCGGCTCGAAAATGCCACCACCGCCTGGCTGGCCCAGGTGATCGGCTTTCCCGACAGCGCGGCGGGCACCCTGACCTCGGGCGGCAGCCTCGCCAATCTGACGGCGATCGTCACCGCCCGCGAGGCGCAGGACGAGGATGGCGGCGGCGCCGTCTATCTCAGCCAGACGGCCCACCATTGCGTCGACAAGGCGCTGCGCATCGCCGGCCGGGCCAAAGCGCCGAGGCGGATGATCGCGACCGACGCGCGCCACCGAATGCGGGCGGAAGCCCTCGCCGAGGCGCTCGCGCGCGACGTCGCCGAGGGCGTCCGCCCATGGCTGGTGGTCGCCTCGGCCGGCACCGTCGACACCGGCGCGGTCGACCCGCTCGCCGATATCGCCGACCTCTGCGCGCGGCATGGCGCCTGGTTCCATGTCGACGGCGCCTATGGCGGCCTGTTCAAGCTATGTCCGGAGGGACAGGGCATGCTCTCCGGCCTCGAGCGCGCCGATTCGGTCGCGCTCGATCCGCACAAGACCCTGTTCCTACCCTATGGCACCGGCGCGGTGCTTGCCCGCGACGGGCAGAAGCTGTTCGACGCGTTCAGCGCCAGCGCCGACTATATCCAGCCGCTCGGTGAGAGCGGGGTCGGGCCGTCGCCGGGCGACCTTTCGCCCGAGCTGACCCGTCATTTCCGCGCCCTGCGGCTGTGGCTGCCGCTGCAGCTGGCCGGAGTTGCCGCCTTCCGCGCCGCCCAGTCCGAGAAGATCCGGCTCGCGCGCTACTTCCATGCGCGGCTTGCGGAAATGGACGGCTGGGAGGTCGGAGCGCCGCCGGATCTGTCGATCACGGCCTTCCGCTACCGCCCCGCCGACGGCGACGTCGACGCGTATAACGACCGCCTGTTGCGCCGCATCCAGGAGGAGGGGCGCGTGTTCATGAGCGGCACCCGCATCGAGGGCGCGAGCTGGCTGCGCTGCGCGATATTGTCGTTCCGTACCCATTTGCCGCATATCGACGAAACAATAGAGGTGCTGGGCCGCACCGCTGCTGCGCTGGAAGCGTAAAGGAAGGAATGACCGTGCAGAGCGAAGCGACCGGAGCACGGGTCAACGAGCGCTGGGCGCGGCCGTTGTTCCTTTTGACGATCATCACCGGATCGTTCCTCCTGTTCCTGACCCAGCCGATGATCGCGCGGATGGCGCTGCCGCGGATCGGCGGCGCGCCGGCGATCTGGAACAGCGCGATGCTGGTCTACCAGCTGCTGCTGCTCGGCGGTTACGCTTACGCCCACTGGATCGCGCGCCTGCGGCCGCGCGGCCAGGTCGGCATCCATCTCGTCCTGCTCGGGCTCGCCGCCCTGTGGCTGCCGATCGGCCTGACCAATGCGGTGCCGCCGGCCGATGCCCAGCCGGTGCTGTGGGTGCCCTGGTTCCTGCTCTCGTCGATCGGCCCGGTCTTCTTCATCGTCTCTGCCCAGGCGCCCTTGATGCAGCGCTGGTACGCGCTCGAGACCAGCCGCGGCGATCCCTATCCGCTTTATGCCGCGTCGAACCTCGGCAGCTTCGCCGGCCTGATCTGCTATCCCTTGCTGGTCGAGCCGCTGATGAGCCTGCAGCAGCAGAGCCTGTTGTGGACGACGATCTACGCGGTGCTGGTGCTGCTGGTGATCGTCTGCGCGCTGACCGTCCCGGGCCATGCGGTCGAGGCGCTGCCCGAGGAGACCGCGCCGCCGCCGACCATGAAGCAGATGCTGCACTGGGTCGCGCTCGCCGCCGTGCCCTCGGGGCTGATGCTGTCGACGACGACCCACCTCACCACCGACATCGTCGCGATGCCCTTGCTTTGGGTGCTGCCGCTCGGCCTCTATCTGCTGAGCTTCGTCATTGCCTTCGCCGAGCGCCGCGGTCCGGCCAATCTGATCACCGTGCTTGCGCCGCTGGTGATCCTGATCGCCGGCGGGCTCGCCTTCAGCAACGGCATGTCGAACCCCTTCTTCATCGCGACTCTGGGGCTGCTGCTGCTGTTCGCGGTGGCGGTGGCGCTGCACAGCACCTTGTTCCAGCTGCGGCCGGCCGTCGGCCATCTCACGCGATTCTATCTGGCGATGTCGTTCGGCGGCATGCTGGGCGGCCTGTTCTGCGCGATCATCGCGCCGTTGCTGTTCGACTGGTCCTACGAGCATCCCCTGCTGATCCTCGCCGCCGCCTTGCTGGTGCCGCAATATATGCTGGTGCCCTGGCCGCGGCATCTGGTGCGGTCGCTGAGCTTCGCGCTGCCCTTGCTGGCTTTCGCCATCTCCTACGGATCCGAGCCGGGCATTTTCGGGGCGAGCCCGATGGTCGGGATGATCGCCAGCGTCATCGTCTCGCTGCTCGCGCTCGCCTGCCTGTCGCGCAAATGGCCGTTCGCGGCCTGCCTGCTCGCGCTGATGCTGAGCTATGACGGCTGGGGAATCATGGCGCGCTCGACCATGGACACGCGCACCCGCTCCTATTTCGGAATTTACGAGGTCACCCAGCGCTACAACGGCACCGCGCGCGTGCTGACCCACGGCACCACCTTGCACGGCATCCAGAATCTCGAATCCGGCCTGGAGACGCTGCCGACCAGCTATTATGCGCGCCGCTCCGGCGTCGGCCTCGCTCTGGCCAACGCCAATGCGATGTTCGGGCCGAATTCGCGGATCGGCGTGATCGGCCTCGGCAGCGGCACGCTCTCCTGCTACCATCAGGACGGCCAGAACTGGACCTTCTTCGAGATCGATCCGGCGATGGTCCAGGTGGCGCGCAACCGCTTCACCTTCCTCAACCAGTGCGCGCCGCGGGCGCGGATCGTGCTCGGCGACGCCCGGCTCACGGTCGGGCGCCAGCCGGCCAACTCGCTCGACATCCTCGCGGTCGATGCCTTCTCCTCGGACGCGGTGCCGATGCACCTGCTGACCCGCGAGGCGCTCGCCGTCTACGGCCGGACCGTGCAGCCCAACGGCATCGTCCTGTTCCACGTCTCCAACCGCTATCTCGACCTGAAGCCAGTCGTCGCCGACATCGCCGCGCGCGGCGGCTGGACGACGGCGATGATGCAATATGTGCCGACCGAGGAAGAGGAGGTGATGAACGCCACAATCTCGGTCTGGATCGCGCTGTCGCGCAATCCGGCGACGATCGACCGGCTGGTCGACCTCAGCGGCCAAGACAGCGGCAATTGGGAAATGCTCGAGCCGCGCCGCGGCTTCTCCGGCTGGACCGACGACCATGCCTCGATCCTGCCGATCATCAACCGGCCGAGCTGGTGGCCCGGCAGCGCGGTGCGCGGCAGTGACTGAGAAGTTCGCCATCGAGACCGAGCGGCTGCGGTTGCGCGACTGGCGCGAGGAGGACATTGACGAGTTCGTGCGCCGGACCAACACCGAGCCGGTGATGCGCTGGCTGGGCGGTGTCCAGCCGGACGCGGACCTCGCCGAATCGACCCGCAACCGCTCGGCGCGTTGGCAGAAGGAGCGCGGCTTCACCTTCTGGGTGGTCGAGCGCAAGGCCGACCAAGCCCTGCTCGGCTTCTGCGGCATCAAGCTGGCCGACCAGCCCGGCACGCCGATCGAGGGCATGTTCGAGGTCGGCTGGCGGCTGCGCGAGGATGCCTGGGGGCAGGGCTATGCCCGCGAGGCGGCGACGGCGTCGCTCGAATTTGCCTTCGAAAAGCTCGGCGCCGACCGGGTGGTGGCGATCACCTTCATCCAGAACGTGGCGAGCTGGGGCCTGATGGAGCGGCTCGGCATGACCCGCCGCCCAGAGCTCGACCATGACGATCCGCGTTTTCCCGCGCTCAATCCCGTCATCATCTACGACATTCGGCCCGGGGAGCTGCGCCGATGACCCTGATCGATTTCGAAGGAAAGGCGCCGAGGATCGATCCCGACGCCTTCGTCGCGCCCGGCGCGCGGTTGATCGGCGACATCGAGCTCGGGCCGGAAGCGAGCATCTGGTACAATTGCGTGCTGCGCGGCGACATGAACCGGATCCGGATCGGCGCGCGCTCCAATGTCCAGGACGGCACCGTCATCCATGTCGATCCGCCGCGTCCGGGCGGGCCGGGCGAGGGCTTTCCCTGCCTGATCGGCGAGGAGGTGCTGATCGGCCATATGGCGATGGTGCACGGCTGCATCCTGCACGACCGCGCCTTCGTCGGCCTGGGCTCGATCGTGATGGACGGCTGCGTGATCGAGGGCGACGCGATGCTCGCCGCCGGCGCCATGCTGACGCCGGGCAAGCGGATTCCGTCTGGCCAGCTCTGGGCCGGCCGCCCCGCCAAATTCGTGCGCAATCTCAGCGAGCAGGATATCGCGGGCATGCGGATGGGCGCCGCCCATTATGTGGCGCTGGCGAAGCGCCACGCAGCCGCGCTCAAAATTTAGCGATTCGGCATTCGCTCCGTTAGCTGGCTGAGCCGAACCTGCTGATTCATGCCGATCCGCTCCACTTCGGTCAGCGCGCGCTCGAGGATCGCACGGTCGGCGGCGGAGGTCGGCACGTTCGCCCGTTCGATCGCGATCCGATCGAGCTCGGCGCGGGCCGAAGTGGTGCGGCCGCGCGTCGCCTCGAGGCGCGACAGCGCGAGTTGCGCCTCCGACCAGCTCTCGCTCCCCGCCGCGCCGGCCGCGCCGACCGCGCGCTCGGCCGCCGGAAAAGCGGTGTCGAAGGCGCGCAGCCCTTCCAGCGCCTGGGCGGCGAGCGTGCCGATGCGGGAGCGCAATTGGACATCGTCCGCGACCTGGGGCTCGGGCCGGACCGGTTCGGCGGTGGAAAAGTCGCTTTCCTCCGGCCGCGGCGCCAGCGAAGGGTAGGGGCCCTGCGAGACGCAGCCGCAGAGCAGAAGGCCGGCAAATGCCGCCGCCAGCAGGGGAGAAGGACGCACCGCCATCCTCCTTCCCCTATTCGTCGCACGCAGGCTCGGCAACGGGGGTTGCGCCCCCCGGTTTCAACCCCTATGTCGCCGCTTCCCGCGCGCCCGTAGCTCAGCTGGATAGAGCACCAGACTACGAATCTGGGGGTCGGAGGTTCGAATCCTTCCGGGCGCGCCATTTTGCCAAATCGAATTCGACACGCGGGCTGCGGCTGTGTGCAGGCGCCCGGCGGATCGCCGGTACCGAATAGATCGGAACATGCCAGATGGCGTTTTCGTTCACGGCGGACGGAGCCTCCGTATGTCTCAGGGAAATGTGGACATCGTCCGCGGACTCTATGCCGCCTATGCACGCCACGACCAACAGGCGTTCTTCGACGTGCTCGACCCCGATGTGGAATGGGTCTTCGCGGACAATTTCATCTACGCCGATGCAAATCCAACGACCGGCCGCGATGCGTTCACCAAGGGGAGCCTCCGGCGCCTCGAGACGGATTGGGAGGGCGGGTTCGAGGGCGTGCCCGACGAGATCCTCGATGCGGGCGAAAATGTCATCGGCCTTGGCCATTATGTCGGCGTGCACAAGGCCACCGGAAAGCGCCTGCGCGCGCAGTTCGGCCACGTTTTCACTCTTGCCAACGGCAAAGTGACCCGCTGGCGCCAATATCTCGACACCAAGCAGCTCGCGGACGTGGCCGGCGAAGCATAGCCGCGACGGGCCGATACTCTCCCTTGCACCGCCAGAACGGTCTCGATAAGAACTGCTTGCATATCGCAACCAGTAGCGGCTGTGATATTTGGGGAGAGGGAAGGGCCATGGCCAAGCTCGTGTTCGGAATGAACCAGTCCTTGGACGGCTATGTCGACCATATGGCCTTTGCGCCGAGCCCGACCTTGTTCCGCCATTTCATCGGAGAGGCGGAGGGGCAGGCGGGCAGCATCTACGGCAGGAGGATGTACGAGATCATGCGCTATTGGGACGACGACCAACCCGAATGGGGTGTGGACGAGCGGGCCTTCGCGTCGGCGTGGCGGCGGCAGCAGAAATGGGTCGTCTCGCGCACGCTCGGAAAGGTCGGCCCCAATGCCAGCCTGGTCGGAGACGATCTCGAGGGCGCGATCCGCGCCTTGAAGGCCGAGCATGAGGGGGAGATCGAAGTCGCCGGTCCGGTGCTTGCGCGGAGCCTCACCGAGCTGGCCTTGATCGATGAGTATCGGATCTACCTGCATCCCGTCGTGATCGGCCAGGGCGATCGCTATTTCGCCGGACCCCGGCCGCCGCTCCGGCTTGTCTCCCATGACAGGATCGGAGAGGATGTGCTCAGGCTGAGCTACGTTCCGGCCTGAACTTCCGGCGCGGCTTCGCCCAGCATGTAGTCGGCGAGGCTGTAGCAGTGACTCGCCTGATAGGCGTTCCGGCCGCGGTTCATATGGGTCAGGTTGAACCTCCGAATGGCGCGCAAAGCGGCCGGCTCCGAGAGAAATTTGGCGATCGAGTCGAAGCCGCGAACCTTGACCCCCAAAATGTCCTCGCCGCGGGGGAAGATCATGCCAACATCTTCGGGCGCCACGACGCAGCGCTCGAGCATGGCGTGATCCACCTGCTCCGGATCGCGCGAACGATCGGTGGTGAAGTCGGAGAGATGGACCAGGAACAGGGCGCGGATGCCGTCGCCGTCGGGATAGAGCGAGAACAGTTCCATCCAGCTCGCATTGACGCGGACCAGCGCCTTGCCCGCCGTCGACGGCAGGCAGGAGACCGACCAATGGAAGCGCTCGGTCCGGCGCGGGATCGGGAGACAGTCGCGGCCGTAGCGCCGGAGAATCTCCAAAACCGCCTCCGCTTGCGGGCGTCGCAGCAGCTTCTCGAACCGCGCGAGATAGCGGAAACGCAGTTCCAGCGAGTCCTCGCGGTCGTCGGCGTCGCGCGGAATCGTCTTGCCCTCCAGCCAGTCGCCCTGCTGCCGGAGATCCAGATATTGACCGAGGCCCGTGGCGCTCATCCGTCCTTTCGTCCTCGTCTCCGCTACCATGACGGCCCGCCGTTCGCGGCGAGGATCGCGTGAATGAGTCGTCCCTGCATGTCCGGCCTGTTGCGCGAGCAGGCCAGCGGCGACAAGAGTCCGGGTCGCCGGACGTTCTTGTTCGACCCCTTCGCGTTGGTGAAGGTGATGCGCGCGCGTGGGGAGGGTACCATGCAGAGTCGAGCGGCCGGGATGACACTTCGGCTTTCGAGGGCGGCGACATTTGCCGCCGCCATGGTCGCGGCCACAATGGCGACCCTCGGCACGAGCGACACCTCGCTGGCTTCGGCAA
>JAYRLF010000546.1:0-2091 GCA_041905385.1 Allosphingosinicella sp. | reverse complement strand
GAGGCCGCGCTCGGCCGCACGCGCCCGGATCCGATCATCGCGCCGTCCGGGCTCGCAATTCCGGTCGCCGGCGTCGGCGCGGCGCAGCTCAGCGACACCTTCCGTGCTTCCCGATCCGGCGGCCGCATCCACGATGCGATCGATATCATGGCGCCGCGCGGCACGCCGATCGTCGCCGCCGCCGATGGCGTCGTCGAGAAGATCTATTTCAGCCATGGCGGCGGCGGCATGACCGTCTATGTCCGCTCGCCCGACCGCGCCTGGACCTATTATTACGCCCATCTCGACAGCTACGCGCCCGGCTTGCGCGAAGGTTTGCGAGTCGCGCGCGGCGATCCACTGGGCACGGTCGGCAGCACCGGCAACGCCAATCCGGCGGGCCCGCATCTCCATTTCGCGATCAACCGCATGGCGCCGGGCGATCGCTGGTGGCAGGGCAGTCCGGTCAATCCCTATCCATTGCTTGTGGGCGGCAATCGCGGCGGCTAGGCCTTCGCCCGACATGGCGCGGGATCGGGCACTGGAAGGCGGATGCAGCTGCGGTCTTGTCCGATATCGGCTCAGTGCTGCACCCTTCTTCGTGAACTGTTGCCATTGCCGCGATTGCCAGCGTGACAGCGGCTCGGCCTTCGCGATCAACGCCATGATCGAGGCGGACCGGGTGACCTCGATCGGCCGCGTCGAGCCGTGGTTCGAGATCGACCCGGGCGAGGGGCCGGAAGAGCAGGGTACTGCCCGCTGTCCGGATTGCGGCACGCGATTGTGGGCGACTCACCGCTTCTTTGGGCCGGCCGTCCTGTTCCTGCGCGCCGGCACATTGGACCAGGCGGATGCGCTGAGACCGGACGCGCATTTCTTCACGCGCAGCCGGCACGAATGGGTGACGCTTCCCGCCGGTGTGCCCGCCTTCGAGACCTTGCCGGGCGAAGGCGAGAAGCTGTTCGGCGAGGCGGCGCAGTCGCGGCTGAACGCGGCCTTGCACCGCTGACAGTTGCCCGGAGCCTCGCCCACCGCTAAAGCGCGGCCAAATTTCTCCAAATCAGCGAGCATGACATGAAGATCAGCGGCGTGGACATTCGTCCCGGCAACATCATCGAATATGAAGGCGGCATCTGGCGCGCGGTGAAGATCCAGCACACCCAGCCGGGCAAGGGCGGCGCCTATATGCAGGTCGAGCTCAAGAATCTGATCGACGGCCGCAAGAATAACGTGCGCTTTCGCTCGGCGGAGACGGTCGAGCGCGTCCGGCTCGACACCAAGGATTTCCAATATCTCTATGCCGAGGGCGATCAGCTCGTCTTCATGGACAAGGACACGTACGAGCAGGTCAATCTGCCGAAAGACCTGATCGGCGAGCCGGCCGCCTTCCTGCAGGACGGCATGGACGTGATCATGGAGCTTTACAACGAGCGGCCGATCTCGGTGCAGCTGCCCGACACGATCGAGGCGACCATCGTCGAGGCCGACGCCGTCGTGAAGGGCCAGACGGCCTCGTCCAGTTACAAGCCGGCCATCCTCGACAATGGCGTGCGCGTCATGGTGCCGCCGCATATCAGCTCGGGAACCCGGATCGTCGTCGACGTTTACGAACAGACCTACGTCCGCCGGGCGGACTGACTTATCCTCCGCTCCCGCTCGCGGGAGGGGATGGTTCGGCGGACCATGCCCCGCGTGGTCCTCCGGATCCGAACCATGAGGGGTGGGCAGGGCCTGCTTCTCATACCACCACCCCCATCCCCTCCCTTGCAGGGAGGGGGGAGTATGCAATGGTCTCCCATTCCGGCCTCATCACCGTTATGCAGCGCGCCGCGCGCAAGGCGGCGCCGCGCATCCGGCGCGACTTCGGCGAGGTCGAGCAGCTCCAGGTCAGCCGCAAGGGCCCGGCCGACTTCGTCACCATGGCCGACGAGCGCGCCGAGCAGACCCTGCTCGACGAATTGCGTCATGCCCGGCCCGACTGGGGCCTCCTTCTCGAGGAGGGCGGCTCGATCGACGGCGATCCGCTGAAGCCGCGCTGGATCGTCGATCCGATCGACGGCACCTCCAACTTCATCCACGGCATCCCCCATTTCGCGATCTCGATCGCGGTCC
>JAYRLF010000106.1:0-11344 GCA_041905385.1 Allosphingosinicella sp. | reverse complement strand
CACCCCAGCCCTCTCCCACAAGGGGAGAGGGAGTCGGGCGTCCGTGCCCTGCTCTCCGCGTCCGCCGTCCGCGAGCGCGCGCACGAGATGCTCGACCTCGCCCTCGACGGAAAGGTCGACGGCTGGCGCGTCGACCTCGACAAGCTCGCCGACGCGGCCGATCTCACCGCGCGCATCACGCGCGAGAACCATCCCGACCTCGCCGTCCCCTTCCACGCCCGCTGGCGCCATTTCGTCGCCGGCGCGCCCGAGGTGGTGGCGATCGACAGCGTCGATCCGGCCCGCCGCGCCCGCGCCGCCTTCGACCTCACCATCCTCTCGGTGCTGCTCGACGCCGGCGCCGGGCCGGCATGGCTCTATGCCGATGCCCGTACCGGCCGCATGTTCGGCCGCTCCGAAGGACTCGCCGTCGCCAGCCAGCGCATGTTCGAGGCCGGCACCTTCTCCGGCGACCGCGGCGAGCCGCTGCGCGCCGACGCCGACGTGCTCGCCTCGCTCGGTCCGGATACGCTCGTGCGCGGCTTCCAGGTCACCCCGGCCAATCCGATGGTCGGCCTCGACGGACGCGGCGCCCTCATTCGCCGGCTCGGCCAGCAGGTGCTCGCCCATCCGGAATTGTTCGCCAGTGCCGACGATCCGCGCCCGGGCGGCCTCTACGATCTGCTCGCGGCGCGGGCCCAGAATGGCCGCCTCCCCGCCCCGATCATCCTCGAGACCCTGCTCGAGGCGCTCGGCCCGATATGGTCCGGCCGGCTGAAAATCGACGGCGTCTCACTCGGCGATTGCTGGCGCCACCCGGCGCTGAAGCGCGACGATGCGACCGACGGCCTCGTGCCGCTGCACAAGCTGTCGCAATGGCTGAGCTATTCGCTGATCGAGCCGCTGATATGGGCCGGCATCGAAGTGATCGAGATCACCGGCCTCACCGGCCTCGCCGAATATCGCAATGGCGGCCTGTTCGTCGACGCCGGCGTGCTCGTCCTCGCCGACCCGGCGGATGCCAGACGCGAGCACCAAGTCTCCGACCCGCTGATCGTCGCCTGGCGCGCGATGACGGTCGCCCTGCTCGACCGGCTCGCGCCCCTGGTCCGCGAGCGGCTCGGCGTCAGCGAGGAGCAATTCCCGCTGCCGCGCATGCTCGAAGGCGGCACCTGGCTGGCCGGCCGCCGAATCGCCGCCGAGACCCGCGACGGCGGCGGGCCGCCGTTCACGATCCTCAGCGACGGGACCGTGTTTTGACGGCGCGCGCCCATTTCTCCCCTCCCTGCACGCAGGGAGGGGGCCGGGGGGGTGGGTATGTAATCGAAGATGCACTGCCCTTGGAGACCAACCCACCCCTAACCCCTCCCTGCGTGCAGGGAGGGGAATAAGACGGGACCAACCACCATGTTCGAACCGACACCCAGATCGATGAGCGCGTCCGCCATCACCCCCCAGCCGATCCCGGGCGTGACGATCGTCACCCACCCGCTGGTCCAGCACAAGCTCACCTTGCTGCGCGACAAGAACAGCTCGATCCAGCTGTTCCGGGCCCTGGTCCGCGAGATCGCGACCCTGCTCTGCTACGAGGTGACCCGCGACCTGCCGACCGAGCTGATCGACGTCGAGACGCCGATCGCGACCTGCAAGTCGCCGCACATCGCCGGCAAGAAATTGGTCTTCGCGCCGATCCTGCGCGCCGGCCTGACGATGGCGGAGGGAATGCTCGACCTCGTCCCATCGGCCCGCGTTGCCCATATCGGCCTCTACCGCGACCCGGCGACGCTCCAGGCGGTCGAATATTATTTCAAGACACCCGAGGACGTCGCCGACCGGCTCGTCATCGTCGTCGATCCGATGCTGGCCACTGGGTGCACCGCGATCGCCGCGCTCGATCGCCTCAAGGAAGCCGGAGCGCAGGAGATCCGTTTCGCCTGCCTGCTCGCCGCGAAGCCGGGCGCCGAGGCGCTACGCGCGGCGCATCCGGATGTACCGATCTGGGCGGCCGGGATGGACGATGTGCTCAACGATCACGGCTATATCGTGCCGGGCCTCGGCGATGCCGGGGATCGCAAATACGGGACGCGCTAACGGCGAGACCCTATTCTCCCTCGAAACACTCCCCCGCTTCGTAGCAAACGCCCAGCGCCAGGTAGCCGAGCACGACCGTCGCGCCGACGCCGATCGCGACCCAGCCGAGCGTCGAGATGTTGCGGCGCGGATCGCCGGCGAGGCGATTGATCGGCTGCCGCTCATAGCTGAGCTGGAACTGGTTGCCGCGGCCGCCGAGCTCGAAGCCGTTGCTGATCAACGTCCGCCGCTCGCCATTGGCGCGCATCGAAGAGACGGTCGGCGCCGCGGTCAGCATCAGCCGCGCGGGCTCGCGGCGATGGTCGTCGAGCGACACACGCAGCCGGGCCCCGGCGAACGCGCCCAATTGCCGGTGGCTTCCCTGGTCGGTCAGGTTCAGGTCCGCCGCTCCCGCGGGCGCCGCCGCCACGCCCAGCTGGCCTGCGACCAGCGCGGCCATCATCAAGCGCTTCATGTTCCGATATCCCCCAAATCGCATCCCCGCTTACAGAAGTATCACAGCGGCAAGTGATTGCAACTAAGGGATTATTCGGACCGCACCCGTTACGGTTGCGCATTGACGATCGCGGCGTGCCGGGCGATCAGCGCTTTGGTCGATTGGTCGCCGTCGAGCACGCCGTACCAGCCCTGCGGCTCGTGTGGCGGATCGCCCATGTAGCTGGCGTCGCCATTGCGCCAGCGTCTGTCGGCGTGCCGCGCGCGGCCCTCGCCGCTCCACGCCCAGAAGTTCGAGCCGGCGATCGGGCCGCCGCTGCTTATGCTCGCTTCCACGGCCTGGTAGATCAGCGCGTAGAAGCGGTCCTTGAAGCTGGTCGGGGTGGCGGGATCGAAGCTGCCGCCGTCGCGCGGAAAGCCGAATTCCTCGATCACGAGCGGCTTGTTCAGTCGCTCGGCGATCGCGGCCTGGCGGGCGATATAGTCGCGGGTGCGGGTCTCGACATTGGGCCAGCTGCCGGCGAGGTCGGCCGGATCGGCCCAGCTCCAATTCTGCGGCCAGATATGGGCGGTGACATAATCGATCTCGGCCGGGGCGTGGGCACGGGCGACACACGCCTCGTCGCCGAGACAGCCCATCGTGCCTTCGCTGCCGGTCGAGACGAGGTGCAGGGGCGCGAGCGACTTGATCAGGCGCGCTGTCGCGGCGATCCAGTCCAAATAGGCCGGCATCCGGCGCCTTCCGACCGCGTCGCTGCCGCCGGGCCGCGGCTCGTTGGCGAGCTGCCAGCTCATGATCGCCGGGTCGCTGGCATAGTCGACGCCGGAAATGCTGTTGCGCCGGCCGAGCAGCGCGCGGACATAATCATGATAAAGCCGCACCGCGGGCGCGCTTTCGTAGAAGCCGGAGGCGAAGTCGGGAAAGGCCGGCCAGGGATGGGCCGGATCGTTCATGTCGACGAAGCGGCCGCCATTGGTCCAGCCGAGATAGGTCGCCATCCCGCCCGACCATTCCCAGAAGTTGGTCAAGTAGACGACCGCCTTCATGCCGCGCCGGCCGATCTCGGCGAGGGCATAATCGAGGCCGCCAAGCAGGGTCGCGTCATAGTCGCTGCCCGGGCCGCGGAAGGACGGCCGGATCGAGCCGCGCAGCGGCGACAGTTCGGCCGAACCGAGGATCCGGAGGTTGATGATTCCGAGCGCCATCAGCGCATCGAGCTCGCGGCGGAGACGGTCGCGATTGCCGAACGGCGCGTCGGCGCCGAGCCAGGCGGCGTACCACATGTTGGTGCCGGCGAAGCGATAGGGCGCGCCGTTGAGCAGCAAGCGGCTGCCGTCGCGCTGGACCATGCCGAGCGGCGGCCCCTGGTTCGCGGCGAGCGGCGCGACCGCTCCGGCGAGGATCAATCCGGGCGTTGCACAAAGCAGATCGCGGCGAGTTAGCATCATGGTCTCCGTCGACCGACGCTCGATGGTAGCGCTAAAGTTCGCAGCTGTAAGCCGCCCCACGCTTTGCGTTGACTGTTCCCTGTTTGTGCGGAATCCTGCGCATTCGGGAGGGGCCTTATGAGGATCACATTCGGGGCGCTGGCCGCGTTCCTCTTGGCGACATCCGCGACCGCTCAACCACGCGCGGCGGCGCCTTCGTCGCAGGCCCAGCGCCTTCCCATCGGGACAGAGACGCGACCGGTCCAGCTGTCGCGCGTGATCTTCGATCTCGAGAGGGGGAGCGCGATCGGGCGCCTGCGGGGAGGCATGTTCTGCTTCCCTTACGGCAGCATAAGGTGGCGGACCGAGGATACGCGTGAGATCGAGAATGTCGAATTTGGCGAGGTCTTCCGCGAGGAAATCAGGCGGGTCGGCTTCAGGGCCGCAGGCAGCAGCGACAGCCTGTTCGAGGATGCCGGCGACAGCCGCGCCGAATTTCTGGTTGGCGGCCGGATCGATCGATTGGACCTGCGGATCTGCTATCCTCTGTCGCACACCGGCGATACCAGCCAGTCACAGGGCAGCGTATCGATCCGCATCAATTGGGAGATTTTCTCGCAGCTCGAACGGCGCGTCGTCGGCACTTTGACCACCGAGGCCAGCTACGAGCAAGGTGCGCGGACCGGTGGTCCTAACGACATCCTGCTGGGCGCTTTCGCTGCCGCCGTCCGGCAACTCGCTGCGAGCGACCAGTTCCGCCAAGTCTTCGTCGGAGCCCCCATGGATCCGACCCGGCCGCGAACGGCCGCGACCACCCTCGCGCCCCTCCGTCTGGTCACCGGGACCGCTTTTGTCGATCGGCTGCCGGATGCGGTGGGCGCCACCGTGCTGATCCAGTCCGGCGGCGGCCACGGAAGCGGCTTCCTGGTCGGCGCGGACGGGCATGTCCTGACCAACCATCATGTCGTCGGCGATGCGCGCTTCGTGCGGGTGCGATGGTCGGACGGGCTCGAGGCTCTCGGCGAAGTCTTGCGCAGCGATCGCGGCAGGGACGTCGCCCTGGTCAGGGTCGATGCGCGCAACCGCAGCCCGATCCGCATCAGGCGGGAGCCGGCAGTGCAGGGCGAGAATGTCTTCGCGATCGGAGCGCCGCTGGACCCAGGCCTGCAAAGCTCGGTCACCCGCGGAATCGTGTCCGCCAACCGGATCCTTGATGGCTTTTCCTATGTGCAGAGCGACGTCGCGGTGAATCCGGGAAATAGCGGCGGCCCGCTGCTCGACGAGCGGCACCGGGTGATCGGCATCACCGTCTCCGGCGCCGCTCGAAACGGCGTGCCGCTCGGCATCAACATGTTCGTGCCGATCGCCGATGCGCTGGCATTTCTGGGACTGCAGGAGTCGGAGGGGACTCGCTAGAGCGGATTGTGATCTGATTGCATCAGATCATCCGCTCTAGGGTCTTGAATTGCCGCGATTTCCGAGTCGTCGGATGTTTCCATCCGACTAGAAATCGCTCTAGCGCCGCGATCGCGCGAGTTGCGCGGAACACCTGGCATGCGAGCGTCCCCCTTACCCGCGCGATGGAAAGGTTAGGGAGGGCACAGCGAGCCCAACGAAGATGGCGTTTCGCGGCTGCTCAGGTCATCCCATGTGCGTGCGGGATGTCCGACATCTCCCCGGCCGGTTGGGCAAGCAGGACCGCTTCATCCTCGCCGGCATGGAAGCGCGCGAACAAGGCGTCGGGATCGTAACGCACGCCGACCGGATTGGTGAGAAAGGCCTCGCTGTCCCACAACGCCATTGCCTGATCGGGGCTGCAGGCCTCGACCTGGAACTCCATCCGGTTGCCGTCCGGGTCCTGGTAATAGAGCGACAGCGTCATGCCGTGATGGATCGGCCAATAGGGCTCGATCCCGGCGGCCTTGAGACGCTCATAAGTTTCGACCAGGTCGCCAAGCGTCTCGAACGTATAGGCGATATGGTTCACGCCGATGTCGCCGACCACGCCGGCCGTCGGGCAATCGGGACGCAACTCGTCGAGATTGGCGATGGCGAGGCGATGATGCTCGCCGTCATAGGTGAGAAAGGCAAGCGCGGGGTTCTCGTAGACGACGCGCGCCTCGAACACGTTGCGGTACCAGTCGATCATCTCGTCGAAGCGGCGCGTCTGATAGACGACGTGCGATATCCATGCCGGCTTTGCCATGGCTGTTCCCCCCCAAAGGTGTCTGCAAGCCACGCTACGACGTTGGAGCGCTTCACTCCTGCACCAGCGCCCTGGCGCGGAACTTCGATACCATGGTCTCGACGCCGGCGCCATGCGGTCATGGCTACGGTCTCTCTGACTGCCGCATTGTGAGACGAAACCAGGCTGTCGGGTCGCAAGGGATTGATATCGCCGCCATAAGCGGCAAATCTGGCGGCGGGGCAAAATCAGGGGGGCTTGCGATGCGGAAACGCCGCGCGTGGGATCTGTCGATCATCCGGACCTGGATGCTGTCGGTGGCGACGGCGGCCGCCGCGCTCGCCGCGCCAGCGTCCGCCCAGTCCCCTGCCCAACCCGCCGCGGCTGCCCCCGCTCATGCCTTCCTGCCGCTCGGGACGACCCATGGCGAGCTCAGCGGCCGGGTCTTCTGCTATTTCCTCCAGACCGAGCCGGGACAGCATTGGGACATCAGGGTCACCGGCAATTTCGACACCTATCTGACGATCGGCCGGGGCACCCAGTGCGGGAACATCCGGGCCGACCTGCGTAACGACGATGCCGACGGCACGCTCGCCGCGCGGCTGCGTTTCACCGCCGCCGGCGGCGCCTATCTGGTTCGGGTCAGCGCCTATATGGGCGGCCGCGGCCAGTTCCAGGTCCATGTCCGGCCGGGCGTCGGCGACGGCGCGATGCTTCAGCCCGGCTTCACCATCGCGGGGGCGCCGCCGCCCCTGTCCCAGGCCGGCGCGGCGCGGGCCGCGAACGACGGCGCGGCCGGTCCGCCGGCGGCCGAAGGCAAGGTCCCGACGCCGGAGGGCGCGCCGGCACAGCCGGCAAACGCCTGGCTCGGCGTCGGCGTCACCACCTTCACCGCGGACATGGCGGAGGCGCTCGGCCTGTCGATCCCCGGCGGAGCGCTGGTGCGTGCGGTCGAGCGCGGCAGCCCGGCAGAAAATGCCGGCCTAAGGCGCGGCGACATCATCCTCTCCATCGACGGAACCGCGACGCCGACCATGGAGGCGCTGACCGGGCATATCCGCTCCCAGCCGGCCGGGACCCGGTCGATCCTCGAGGTCAATCGCGACGGCGCGGTCGGGCGGGTGCTTGTCGGTCTCGCACCGCCGCCGACCACCCCGGCGCAGGAGGCCACGCGCGCGATCGTCCGGTCGAGCTTCGCGCAGGGCGGAAGCGCCACGGCGCCGCCGCTTCAGGTCGCCGGCATGTCGGTCGTCAGCGTCGTGCCCAGCCAAGTCACCTACGGGGCCGAGACCGACACCGTCGGGTCGGTGATCGATCAGGTGACCCCGGAGAGCGCGGCAGCGACGATCGGACTCGCCCGCGGCGACGTGATCGTGCGGGTCAACAACGGTCCGGCCTCCAGCCTTGCCGAGCTCGGCCAGCGGCTGCGCCAGGCGTCGGCGCAGGGCCGGCGCAACGTCCTCCTGTCGGTGCTGCGCGGCGACCAGATCGCGCTCGTCGCGCTACCGATCGCGGCCGACGCGGCGGCGCTCGCCGCTTTGCCGGACCTGCCGACGACGGCCGCGGCCGCGGCTCCGGGCGCGACGGTTCCGACGACCCTGACCTTCGCCCAGGCGGCGCCCGCGCCGGCTGCCGCGCCCGCCGGTCCGCGCCGCTTCGCGCTGGTGATCGGCAACAGCGCCTACGGCCCCGGCCTCGGTTTCCTGCCCAATCCGAACGGCGATGCCGATCTGATCGCCTCGTCGCTGCGCGCGGTCGGCTTCGACGTCGAGGTGCTGAAGAATGCCGACCAAAGATCGATGCGCCGCGCCATCTCCCGGCTCGGCGAGCGGCTGAGCGCCGCCGGCGCCGGCAGCACCGGCCTGTTCTTCTTCGCCGGCCACGGCATCCAGTCGCGCGGCACCAATTATCTGATCCCGGTCAATGCCGAGATCGAGCGCGAGGCCGACCTGGAGATCGAAGGCGTGCCGGCCGACGCCGTGCTCGCCCAGATGGAGGAGGCGCGCTCGGCGACCAACATCGTCATCCTCGATGCCTGCCGCAACATGCCGCTGGCGCGCAGCTTCCGCGACGGCACGCGCGGCCTGGCGCGGATGGACGCGCCACGCGGCAGCTTCATCGCTTACTCGACCGCCCCGGGATCGACCGCCGCCGACGGCACCGGCACCAACAGCCCGTTCGCGACCGCGCTGTCGCAGCGCATCGCCCAGCCGCGCGAGCCAATCGAGGTGACGTTCCGCGAGGTCCGCCGCGCCGTGCTGCGCGACACCAACGGCATCCAGACGCCCTGGGATTCGTCGTCGCTGGTCGAGCCGTTCACTTTCCGGCCCTGACGCGCGACGGCCGCTACCCTCAATCGTGGGGGATCGGCCCCGGCGCCATTTTCCAGACCCCGTTCTCGCGGCGCAGCGAGACGCTGGTGCCGCCCTGGCGGTCACGGGCGACCACGATGGCCTCGTCGCCAAAGACGATCACCCGCTCGACGGTCGGCACGAAGGCGGAAGGCGCCGGCAGCAGCTCGCGCGCCATCTCCATGATCTGGGCCGCCTGCGGTCCGGCCAGCTGCTCGGCCATCGGATGGCCGGGGACGAGCTGGGCGGCGATCTCGGCCGCGCTGCCGCCATGAATCAGCTGCAGCGCCCGGACCGCGGCAGCGACCTGCTCGCTGCTCCGCGCCTCCACTCAGGTCACCCGGCTCGGCTGCGGCGCCGGCGCGATCACGGTTCGGAAGCTCAGGTCGACCGAGGCTCTGTCGGGGGTGCCTGGCGCGCCGCCATCGAGATAGGAGGGCTCGGCGCTGACGATATGGCCCGAAGCCGTGCCGCCGACGCGCGCGAAATCGCGCAAGGCGAGCCGCTCGAAACTGTCCGGCAGGATCGTGTCGCTACGCCCGCCGCCGGGCGCGGCGATCACCACCCGCGGCCGCGCATCCCGCCCCTCGAGCATCAGCAGCACGCCACCGATCGTGCCGGCTTCCGCGGCCCGATAGAATGCCTGGCTGGTCGCGATCACTCTCGGCGGAGCCGGACGATCGGTCATCAGGATGATTATATTGGGTCCCTCGTCACGGGTGGGCGGCGGCCGCGTCTCGCGCGCATAGACATGGGTGAGCGGCACCAGTCGCTCGTCGAGCCGCAGCGTGCCTTCGACCATGTTCTGGGCAGCCGCCGCCGCGGGCAGGAGGAAGATCATCGCCAGGATCGCCAGGAAGCGGTGCATCCAATTCCACCGATCGATCATTCGACCCCTCCTTCCTTTCGCGGACCGCCTACGATGTCACTCGAGCGGGTCCGCCGTTCGCGCCGGCCGAGGCGGGACCGCCGACCAGCCGAGCCAGGCAACCACCGCGCCCGCCGCGACTCCCACGGCAAAGACTGCCGCGGCCGGAACGCGGCTGATCGCGACCAGCAGCGACTCCCACGCCGCGAGGCCGGGCGCGAGCTCGAACGCGATCATCTGCATGACCACCAAAGCCGCCGCGGCCAGCAGCGGCCGCGCGTGGCGGCCCGCGGATCGCGCCAGCAGCAGCGCGATCACCAGCACGAGGATGTTGGCGATTCGAACGGCGGTCCAGAACAGGTCGAAATCCTCCGGGCCGCGGATCTGCAGTCCCGGGACGAGGATCGCGATCAGCCGGCCGAACACCGGCGCCAGCAGGAACAGGATGGTCGCGGCCAGCCAGCGGGGGTGGAGCTGGACGTTGCGGCGGGACCGCAGCCCTTCCCAATAGAACCACCCGATCGCGATCGTCGCCACCGTGTCGACCGCGGCCAGCGGCGAGCCGAACGGGCCGTAGAAAAGGTCGGTCCCCGAGGCGAATTTGAACGCCATCGAGTGGAGGATCAGCGGATTGCCGGCGAGGAAGAACGGGAACAAGGCGAGGCTGGCCAGGCCGGCAGCGCGATGAAGATCGTTGCGGCGGCGGTGGATCGACCAGCCCTGAAAGGCGAGCAGACCGATCCAGGCGGCTGCGGTCGCGCCGTGGACGTGAAACGACCAGGATGCCGTGGTGAAGACCAGGAAATATCCGGGCAGGAAGGCCAGGAAGGTCAAGGGGAACAGCAGCAGCAGCCAGACGTGCAGACGGCGATAGGGCATGAGCGACGCCTCCCCCAGGTGTCGCACCCAAGATGCCCCAGGCGCGGCGCCGCGGATAGTCCCAACGCACGTGCGGATGTTAGCGCTAAGATCGCCGCTTGCCGCCATGCCCGGCGCCTGACAGTCTCGCCACCGGCAGCGGGAGAGGGCGATGGATCAGAGGCAGAGCGCCGGACTCAGCAGCGCCTATGCGCTCGTCACCTGCCTGTTCTTCGCCTGGGGCTTCATCACCTCGCTGATCGATCCGCTGGTCGCCGCGGTGAAGGGGATCTTCGCCTTGAGCGACGTCGAGGCCCAGCTGTCCGCGTCCGCCTTCTTCATCGCCTACGGCGTGATGAGCCTGCCGGCGGCGGTGCTGCTGGCGCGGGCGCGGGCGGTTGCGACCGTGCTGATCGCGCTGGCGATGATGGTCGGCGGCTGCATGCTGATCCTGCTTGCCGCCAATATCGCCGCTTACCCCCTCGTCCTGCTCGGCCTGTTCGTGCTGGCGAGCGGCATCACCATCCTTCAGGTCGCCGCCAATCCGCTCGCCGCCGCATTGGGCGATCCGGAGCGCAGCCATTTCCGGCTCACCTTTGCCCAAGCGTTCAACAGCCTCGGCACCTTCATCGGCCCCTATCTCGGCGCGGTCCTGTTCCTGCGCGGCATCGAGGTCCGCGCCGGCACGGCGGTGACCGAGGAGGCACGAAGCGCCGCCTTGCTCGGCATCGACCGCGCCTTCTTCTGGATCGCCGGCCTGATCCTGCTGATCGCGCTGCTGATCTGGGCGGGCCGCCGGCTGATCGCCGCCGCCGCACCGCCGCCACCGTCCGAGACCGCGCGCCGCGGCATCGTCGACACCTTCGGCGAAGCGCTCGGGGCGCGCTGGGCCATGCTCGGCGGCCTCGCCATCTTTCTCTATGTGGGCGCCGAGGTCGCGATCGGCACCCAGATGGCGCTGTTCCTCAACAGCGAAGCGGTCTGGGCGATCCCGCTCGAGGAGGCCGGCAAGATGGTCAGCCTCTATTGGGGCGGCGCGATGGTCGGCCGCCTCCTCGGCTCGGCGCTGCTGACGCGGGCGCCGGCCGCGACCCTGCTCGCCGCCTTCACCGGCATGGCTTGCTGTATGTGCCTCTACGTGTTCGCGGT
>JAYRLF010000105.1:4257-11351 GCA_041905385.1 Allosphingosinicella sp. | reverse complement strand
GTCTAGGCCGCGCTCGCCGCCGGCGTGAACTTCGTCGACACCGCCACTGTCTACGCCAATGGCGTCTCCGAGCAGATCCTCGGCCAGTCGCTGCGCAATCTCGGCGTCGATCGACGCGACGTGGTGATCGCGACCAAGGTGCTCGGGCCGATGGGGCAGGGGCCGAACGCCGCCGGCGCCTCGCGCGGCCACATCCTCGACCAGATCGAGGCAAGCCTCGCGCGGCTCCAGCTCGACCATGTCGATCTCTACCAGATCCACGGCGTCGACCCGGCGACGCCGATCGAGGAGACGCTGGAGGCGCTCGACATCCTCGTCCGGCGCGGGACCGTGCGCTATGTCGGCCTCTCCAACTGGGCCGCCTGGCAGGTCGCCAAGGCGCTCGGCATCTCGGCGGCGCGCGGCCTCGCCCGGGTCGTGTCGCTGCAATCCTATTACACCCTGGTCGGTCGCGACCTCGAGCGCGAGGTCGTGCCGATGGCCTTGTCCGAAGGCGTTGGCCTGATGGTCTGGAGCCCGCTCGCGGGCGGCTTCCTTTCCGGCAAATATAGCCGCGAGGACGAAAAGGCGGGCGAGGGCCGCCGGGCCATATTCGATTTCCCGCCGGTCGACTGCGACCTCGGCTATGCCGTGATCGACGTTCTGCGCCGGATCGCTGCGGCCAAGGGCGCGACCGTCGCCCAGGTCGCGATCGCCTGGCTGCTCCACCAGAAGGCGGTGTCGAGCGTGATCGTCGGCGCCAAGCGCCCCGAGCAGCTCGCCGACAATCTCGGCGCCGCCAACCTGGCGCTCGACGATGAAGACCTCGCCGCGCTCGACCAGGTCAGCCGGCTTTCGCCCGAATATCCGGGCTGGATGATCGAGCGCCAGAGCACCTACCGCACCCTCTCGCCGCCGCGCTGAGCCGGGAACCAGCCGCCGCATCGGCGGGTTGTCCGCTGACTGTCGTCAGCGGGGTTGCTCATGCTTCTTCTCGACCGGCTCTTGCGCAAGCTCGTTCGCGAGGGGTGCCTGACCGTCGTCGATCGCCACGGGCGCAGCCATGCCTATGGCCAGAAGCATGCGCGCTTGCGGCCGGTCACGATCCGGCTGCGCGGACGCGGTACCGCGTCGCGGATCGCGCTCAATCCGGCCAAGGGGGCGGGCGAGGCCTATATGGACGGGCGGATGCTCGTCGAGCAGGGCGACATCCGCGATTTCCTCGACCTGATCGGCCACAATATCCGCTGGGACGGCGACAACCCGACCCGCGTCTCGCTCTGGCGGCACCAGCGGGCACTCGCCTTCCTCGACCATTGGAACTGGCGGCGGCGGTCGAAGCGCAACGTCGCCCATCATTACGACCTGTCGGACCGGCTCTACGACCTCTTCCTCGACCGCGACCGTCAATATAGCTGCGGCTACTTTCGCGACGCCAGGGTCGGGCTCGACCAGGCGCAGCAGGAGAAGATGGCGCATATCGCGGCGAAGCTGCTCCTGCAGCGTGGCCAGCGGGTGCTCGACATCGGCTGCGGCTGGGGCGGCCTGGCCCTGTTCCTCAATCGCGTCGCCGACGTCGAGGTGCTCGGCATCACCTTGTCCGAGGAGCAGCTCAAAGTCGCCCGCCGCCGCGCCGCCGAGGCCGGCGTCGCCGACCGCGTCCGCTTCGAGCTGATGGACTATCGCGACCTGGGCGGCAGCTTCGATCGGATCGTCTCGGTCGGCATGTTCGAGCATGTCGGCCCGCCGCACTTCCGCACCTTCTTCGACACCTGCCGGAAGCTGCTCGCGCCGGACGGGATGATGCTGCTGCACACGATCGGCCGCGCCGACGGGCCGGGGGCGACCGATCCGTGGATCGCCAAATATATCTTCCCGGGCGGCTATGTGCCGGCGCTGAGCCAGATCGCACCGGCGATCGAGCGGTCCTGGCTGTGGCTGTCGGACCTGGAGGTGTTGCGGCTCCATTATGCCCGGACGCTGACCCATTGGTATGACCGGGTGGTCGACGCCCGGCCGGAGATCGAGGCGCTCTACGACGCGCGCTTCTTCCGGATGTGGCAATTCTACCTGGCCGGGGCGATCGCCGCCTTCGCTCATGACGGCCATGTCGTGTTCCAGCTCCAGCTCGCCCGCAAGCGGGACGCGGTGCCGCTGGTGCGGGATTATGTGGCCGAGGCGGAGGAGAAGCTGCGGCGCGGCGCCGGGCCGCGGTCGATCGCGGCCTAGCGCTTCTCGATCCAGCCGCGCTGGCCTTCGATCCGCGCCATTTCCTGGGCGCTGAGCGCGGCGACCAGCCGGTTCGAGGAGGCGGTGCCGCGGGCGAGGCGGTCGAGGCCGGCGTCGAGCGTCGGCGCGGCGGCGGCGAGCTCGCGCAGCGCGCTGAACCGGATCCGGTCGCAGGGATGGCTGGCGGCGAAATTCTCGACCAGGTCGCGGGCATTGCCGCCGTCGAGATTGGCGGCGAGCGCGAGCAGCGCCTCGCTCGAGGTGCGGGTGAGGATGCCGGCAATCTCGCATTTGGCCGGATCGAACCGGTACTGGCTGAAGAAGGGGAGCGTCGGGCTCGCCTCCATGATGTTGATCGAGATCGACAGCTCGTCGGCCGGCAGCTGGTTGTGGACGTCGCGATGGGCGCGGTAGAGCATCACCTTGCCCTGGCTGAGCTGCGCCTTCTCGACGAAGCGCAGGTCGACCTTCTCGCCGGGCACCCCGACCACCGTCTCATAATCATATTCGTAATAGTCGCTCCAATAGCCCGAGCCGAGATAGCCGACCGTCAGGAACGAGAAATTGTGGTCATGCGGGACGTGGTAGAAGAAGGGCGAGGCGCCGCTCGCCTTGAAGACGCTGTCGCGCTCGGACGGCCAGAAATTGGCGCGGATGAAATATTTCTCCGAAGCCCGGTGCAGCATGATCACCTGGCTCGAATAGCGGTTCTCGCGGGACTGCCGCGTGCATCGGTCCTTCAACTCGGCGATTGCGATCTCGGCCAGGAAGGCGCGGTTGTTGGCGAGCCCCTTCAGCAGCGGGCCCGCGGCGGCGAAGCTGTCCTCATCGGCAGGGTCGAAGCCTTCGTCGTTCAGCGCGGCGACGAGGTCGCCGAGGCTGAGCACGTCCTCGTTGGGGCAATTGATGATGCGCGGCATCAGGCGGCCTTCCGATCGGCGGTCGCGCCCTCGGCGCGGCCGAGCACCGACGCGGCGGCCTGGCGGGCGTCCGGATGAGGATCTTCGGCCGCCATCCGGCGCAGGTGCGGCAGTGCCGCGCGGACATCGAGGCCGAGCAGCTCGCGCATCACGTGCCAGCGGACGAAGAAGCTGGGATGGTCGAGGAAGGCGGTCAGCACCGGCACCGCTTCCAGCGCGCCGAGCTTGCGGACCAATGTGGCGATCATCTGGATGCGGCTGTCATGATCGTCGACCGCGCTGCAGCCGACATAGCGGCCGTCGGCGCTGTCATATTCGACCGCGAGCGGCGCCTGCCCGGCTTTCACCACCGCCTGCAGCAGCAGGATGTTCGATCGGACATGGTCGATCACATAGGCCTGGGCCCGGCCGTCGACGGTGACGATCTCGCCGTCGGCAATGCGGCGCTCGGCCGATCGGCGGCACGGCGCGGCGTCTACGGCGGAGAAGTCCCAGCCGATCGGCGTCGCTTCCCAGAAGGAGAGGGTGGCGCCGCCGCTCTTCACGAACTTGAGCACGTTGACCTGGCCGGTGAAGTTGACCGAGGTCCGGCCGCGCGGGGCGGTCTTGCGGGCGGCGACCTGGGCGGCGTGGGTGACGCCGGCCGCGATCGCGACCTTGTCGTCCTCATAGACGAGCAGGCCGCTGTGAAGGTCACCGCTGAGCGCCGGAAAGGGCGGCTCGAACCAGGGATTGCGGCGCAGCTCGGCGGCGAGCGTGCCGACCAGCTCGTCGACCCAGCGATCGTCTGCGAAGAGCGTGCGGACGGCCTCGGCGACGGCGTCGCCATCGTCGCGATCGAGCGGCTGAAAGGCGGTGGCGAAGCGGCGGTTGACGGCGCCCTGGCGCCACGCAGCGGCGAGGCGGTTGACTGACTCGCCGAGCTCGCGCTGGCGGCGGCGGTCCTGGGTGAAGGCGCGGAGCTCAGGCTCGACGATCATCTGCTACTTCCGCTTGCTCCAGACACAGCTCGGCCCGGCGCCGAGGATGACTTGCCATTCCTCGGACGCCGGGCCGCGTGCTGGCCGTCAGGATCAGACCTGAGCGACGTAGATTGCGATGCCCGCGGCGATGCCGAGGCAGATGCCGCCGCCGACTTCCTGCTGCCGGACCGAGCCGGACAGGGCGACTTCCGTGGCGAGCTCGGGGAGATCTTCGACCTCGAACCGAATCGCGTCCAAATTCGTGCTCATTGCTTCACCTTCCCCATATGCTTTGTTCTGATGGGGAAGGCTCTTCTCACAGAATGATTGAGATTTGGTTGAGGACCTTAAGCCGCCGCGTCCTCGCTCTCCTGGCGATAGGCCTCGCGCAGCGCCCGCAGGCGGGCGAGCTCGGTCCGGCTGCGGCGCGCCGCGACGAACATCTGGACCAGGAACATCACCAGCACGCCGACCATGACCGCCTCGAACAGGCGCAGGGCTTCGGGATTCTCGCGCCAGCGGGCGATCAGCTCGCCGCTGTTATTGTCGATCACCGCGCCGAAGCCGAGCCCGACCAGGACGCCGGGTATGGCCACCAGCAGCCCAAAGGCGGCGCGCTTGCGGGTCGCGGTCAGGCGCTCGATCGACTGGTCGAGCATCTCCTCGGCGGTGCCGGTCAGAGCCTTCAGCTCGGTCTGGCGAAGCCGGCGCTGGTAGTTGGTGCCGAACAGCATGGCGAGGATCGCGGCGCCGCCGGCAAGGCCGACATTGAGGCTTGGATTGGACGCCACGATCGCGATGATGGCGATCGAGACCAGGGCCGCGAGCAGATAGTCGGAGACCTGGCCCCAGCGCGCGCGGCGCGCGGCGGAGGTGGCGGCGCGCTTCAGCCGCTGCATCTCCTGCGGGTCGGGCTCGGTCCGCCACAGGTCGCCCAGGCGATCGAGATCGAGATCGCCGTTCATCGCGCCTGCTCCAGCATCGCCTTCAACGCCGCCTTCGCCCGCGACAGCCTGAGCGCAAGCGCGTTGGGCGCGATGTCCAGCATCTCGCCGATTTCCGCATAGTCGAACCCCTCAAGGACCAGGACGATAACCTCTCTTTGCGGAAGGGGAAGCCGTCTTGTCGCATCCAGCAACTTTTGCCGCTGGTCGGACGCCATCATCTGTTCTTCCGGATTGGGATCGTCTGCTTCGATCGTCTCGGGAATTTCGGCGGTGGGTGCCTGCCTGACCTGGCGGGCGACATAGGAGATCGACCGGTTCTGGGCGATCCGGGCGATGAAGGTCTTGAGGCTCGCATCGGCACGGTAGCTTGGCAGCGCCTGCCAGACGGCGAGGAAGATCTGCTGGGTCAGATCCTCGCGCAGGTTCGGATCCGCCTCGTAGGACATGGCGATGCGCGAGATCAGCGGACCGTGCTCGGCGACGATCCGCTCGAACGGCGGCGCCCGCTCGCCGTCAACGCTCTCGAGTGCCGCTGCCGCCATCCGCTCTCTGTCTTTCGCCCCGTGCAGGTTTTCGCACAGCCGGGGGGCGATGGACATATGTGGAAGTGCTTAGGGGTGCGTTGCGGCGGCGGGTGTTTCGGGGCGGTACAGCGGCGGGGCCGAGGGTTAGCGTCAGGCCAGGCCCAGCAGCCAATGGGCGAGGTTGACCGGCGCGACCGCCGCATCCGGTGCGTTGCGGACCAGCTCCAGCCGGTGGGCGAGGATCCAGCGCAGGCAGTCGCCGCGGCTCTCGAAGCAGGCGAAGCCGTCGCGGGCCGGCCGGCAGCTGGCCTCGTCGATCAGGAAGCGGGCGCCGCGCCGGCCGCCCCGCGCGCCCGCCCAGTCGCGCCGCGGCGCGCGGACTGCCGGCACCCACCAGCTGACCGACGGATCGAGCGAGTCGACGTCGCGGATGCGCATGCGCGCCTCCTCTCCTGCGGCCCGTCTTCCGCGCGGACCCGCGCTCCCTATAGCCTGTCGCAAGACATTTAGGGAGAAGCGGAAATTTCTCCCTCGGGGGCGCTGGACTCTGTCGCCATGCTGGGCAACACTCCCCGCTCGGGACAACAGGGAGGGTGAGATGGCTTCGGCACCTGTCAAGAGCATCGATCTGGGGAATGTAATCAACAAGGCCGTGGACGTTCTGAGCAAGAACGCGCCCGGCTTCCTGGCCGTCGGCCTGGTCTTGGGCGGCCTGCCGTCCTTCATCATGCAATATGTGGTGATGGGCATGATCTTGGGCGGCGGCGGCAGCGGGGCCGCGATCCTGGCGGCCCTCGTGTCGATCCTGGTGATGGTCGTCACCGGCGCGCTGCTGCAGGGCGTCCTGCTGCGCTCGGCGATCCTCCATCTCAGCGGACGGCCTGCCGACATCAGCGGCAGCGTCAGCGCCGGCCTCGGCATGATCCTGCCGATCATCGGCCTGTCGATCATCGTCGGCCTCGCCGTCGCATTCGGCTTCATGCTGCTGATCGTGCCGGGCGTGATCCTCTATGTGATGTTCTCGGTGGCGATCCCGGTGCTCGTGAACGAGCGCAAGGACATCATCGCCAGCATCAGCCGCAGCGTCGAGCTGACGGCCGGCTCGCGCTGGATCATCTTCGCGCTGATCGTGATCCTGATCGTGCTGTCGTGGCTGATCGGCATGGTGCTCGGGCTGCTCGGCGGGATCTTCACCGCGGCGCTCGGCATCGCCGCCGGCATGGCGGTGACCGCGGCGCTCGGCACGGCGGTCAGCTCGGCGATCAGCGCCGCGACGATCTCGTCGCTCTATGTCGAGCTGCGGACCGTCAAGGAAGGCGCGACCACCGACGGCCTCGCGCAGGTCTTCGCCTGACCGAATAGGCCCGGCGCCGCCACTGCCGGCGGCGCCGGTGCCGGCCTTTATCGCGCGGCCCTGTCCGGACGCGCAGCTCCGGGCGGCCGGGCGCTGCAGCGTGGTTCGACAGGGGAGGGCGCGATCATGAAAATCTGGCTCGGTTTGATGCTCGGCGCGGTGGCTTCGGCGGCGGGGGC
>JAYRLF010000105.1:0-4247 GCA_041905385.1 Allosphingosinicella sp. | reverse complement strand
GGGCTGACCAATGCGACCGCGCGGGCGCCGGCCGCTCCTTTCACAGAGACCGTCCACGGCGTCGCGATCGACGATCCCTGGCGCTGGATGGAGCAGGTCGACCGGGCCCAGGACGTAGCCGGCTTCGTCCGCGCCGCCAGCGCCCATAGCGTCGCCGAGCTCGCCGCCTTGCCGGGCCGCAACCGGCTGCGCGACCGGATCGACCAGGCGGTGCAGGCTGGGGTGCGCTATGGCGACCTGCAGCAGGCCGGCGGGATGCTATTCTACCGCCGCACGGACCGCGGCGCCCAGCTCGCCAAGCTGATCGTCCGCGGGCCGGACGGCGCAGAGCGAGTGCTCTACGATCCGGAGGCGGGCGGCACGCGTGGTCCGGCGATCAACAATTACAGCGTCAGCCCGGACGGTCGGACGCTGGCGCTGCACACGGCGGCCGGCGGCGCCGAGGTCGGCGCGATCCGCTTCATCGAGGTCGCGACCGGACGCGATCTGCCGGACCGGCTCGAGCCGGTCTGGGGCGAGTTCGAGGTGCAGTGGCTCGACAATCAGACGTTCGTCTACACCAAGATGAGCCCGCCCGCGCCCGGGGTCGACCAGCTGCAGAATATGCGCGCCTATCTGCGGCGCCTCGGCGGCCAGGATGGACCGGTCCTGCTCGCGGCCGGCGAGGCCGGCGGGGCAAGCCTTCCCTCGCAGGACTTCCCGTTCGTCAATGCGGAGGCGGCCAGCGCCAGTTGGGTCGTCGCCTTCGGCACCGGCGCACGCGCCGATCTCCGGGTCATGGTGGCCCGGCGGGGCGACCTGATGGCGGGGCGGCCGAATTGGCGGCAAATCGCAGCCCTGGAGGACCGGATCGGCTCCGCGGCGCTGATCGGCGACACCTTGTATCTGTTGTCGAAACAGGGCGCGCCGAACGGCAAGGTGGTTGCACTCGACCTTGCCCGGGGAGCGACTCTGGCCGACGCGCGCACGGTGATGGCCGAAGGCGATGTCGTGCTCGAGGGTCTCGAAGCCACCGGCGGTGCACTTTACGCAACCGGCCAGACCGACGGGCTCAGCCGGATGTTCGCGATCCTGCCCGGCGCCGCCGCCACCGAGGTTCGGCTGCCGATGCAGGGACTGCTCGCCGCGACCCAGACGATCGACGGGGCTGAGGGGCTGACCTTTTCGATGGTCGACTGGTTCACCGCACCGCGCTGGTTCCGGGTCACGGGGACAGAGGTGCGTTCATTGGGGCTCGACAGCGCCAGCCATGAGGGCGTCGCCGGCGCCCGCCAGCTTCGCGAGACAGCGGTCAGCGCTGACGGAACGCGGGTGCCGATGGCGATCCTGATGCCGCCGGGGCGGACGCGGGGGCCGATGCCGGTGCTGCTGGAAGGCTATGGTAGCTACGGGATCAACACAGTCGAGCCATTCTACGCCCACTATTATTTCGGCCTGCTCGAGGAAGGTGCCGCGCTGGCCTATTGCGGCATCCGCGGCGGCGGCGAGCGTGGCCGGGCCTGGCATGATGGCGGCCGCGAGGCGAACAAGCCCAATGCGATCGCCGACCTGATCGCCTGCGGCGAGCGGCTGGTCGAACTCGGCCTGACCACTCCGGGGCAGATGACGGTCACCGGCACCAGCGCCGGCGGTCTGCTCGCGCCACCGGCGGCGCTGGCGCGGCCGGACTTGTTCGGCGCGCTGATCGCCAATGTCGGCGTCGTCAATCCGAGCCGGCTCGAGGCGGCGACCAACGGCGCCAATCAATATGCCGAGATGGGCGATCCGCGCACCGAAGCGGGTTTCCGCGCCTTGCTGCGGCAGGACGCCTATCAACTGCTGCGCGAGGCGCGCGACATGCCGGACACTTTAATCACCGCCGGCCTGAACGACCGCCGGGTCGAGCCGTGGATGTCGGCCAAGTTTGCGGCGCGGGCGATGGAGCGGTTCGGCGACCGGCGACTGGTGCTGATGCGGACCGATCCGGATGCGGGGCACGGGGTCGGTTCGGCGCGGTCGCAGCTGGTCGAGCAGTTCGCGGATATGTTCGCGTTCGTGCTCAACCAGGCGGGGGCCGAGGCGTTCGTGCGGCGGTAGGCTTTGCCTCCGCGAGATCCGAGCGTTTTCGGTCCGTGGTCGCGGGTGGAGACCGGCCCACCCCGTTCTCCTCTCTATGAAGAGGGAGGGGAAGAGCGCTGCTTGATCGAGATTGGGGACGCCTGCTGGGCGCGCGGCTAAGTTCGTTTCGCCGCAGGAGAAAATCGTGATGCTCAAGACCCTGACCTATACGAGCCTGGCGCGGCTGGACCTCGACGCTCAGGATCTCGAGGCAATCCATCACAGCGCGCGGACGCTCAACGGACTGGACGGGATCACCGGGCTGCTGGTGTTCGACGGCAGCCGGTTCCTGCAGATCGTCGAAGGCGCGCCGGATGCGATCGACGATCTGATGGCGCGGCTGCGGCGCGATTCCCGGCACAGCGCGATCGAGGTCAGGGACGAGCGGCTGGTCGAGGCGCGGGCCTTTCCCGACTGGACGATGGAATTGCTGCAGGTCGACGCCGGCTTCCTGACCGCGCGCAACTCGATCGACGGGATATTGCCCGAGGAGACGCCGGTGCCGATCCGGGACCTGGTCGGGCGGATGTCGGACCGGCTGGCGATCGAGCTGTAGCGGTCCGCCGGCCGCTCAATCCTCGGCGAGCAAGGGATAGAGCAGAGCGGATTCCTGGGCGACGCGGGCGCGGGCGCGCTGCAGCATGGCCCGCGAGGCGCTGCAATAGGGTTGCCAGTTGGCGATCGCCTTGGCGGTCGGCCAGACCGTGACGAAGGTACTGGCAAAGGCACGAAAGCCGGTTGCGCCACTCTGCAGCGCCCGGATTGGCGGCGCTTGGTCGGCCGGCAGCCGATCCAACAATGCAGGGAAGACCTGACGTTCGAGGCAGCGGGTGAGGGCGGTGGCGGCGTCGCCGAGCCGGCGGCGGGCGGCGCGCAAGGCGTCGCCATCGGGCGCGGGCCCCTCGGTCATCGCATCGAGCTCGGCGATGGCGGCGAGGACCGCGTCATGGTGCGCCTGCAATGTCGTCAGCACCCGCCTACACCCAAAAGAAGCTCCGTCCGGCGAATGAGATAGGATCGGCGCCGACCGGCGGCAATTGCGGTTCTTTCGGTATCAGGTCCGATCCGGACCAACCGCGTGCCGCTCGATGTCGGTGACGACTCGGCCGGCGAGCGGGCTGAAGCACGGCGGCCTGCGCCTCAACCCTCCTCGCAGCCCGGTTTCTGGGCGACGACGCGGCGGGCCTTGAGGGAGATGGCGAAGGTCTCAAACAGGGCCGGGCTCGGCTCGATGCCGAGATCGTGGAGCATGCCGTTGATCGCGATCAGGGCGTCGCGCTTGCGCCAGCTCGAGTCGAACGGGCGCTTCGGCGAAGGCGGGCTGGTCGTCACGGTCCAGAACTGACGGTAGACCCAGAGCCGGTCGTCCTTCGCGCCGGCCGTCTCGAACAGGAAGGCGAGGGTGAAGCGAAGCAGGAAGGAGCGGGGATAGGCCCGATCGCCGCAGCCTTCGGCGATTTCATAGAGGGCGGTAAGGGCCTTGAGGACGAGGTGATTGCGGATTCGGCGCATCGCCGCCGTTTCGAACAAATCGGGAACATGCGCAAGCCGGGCGTTGCGGAGATTGAACTAGGCGGCGATGTCGACGGCCTTGCGCTCGAGGTCGGTGGCGAGGCGCCGGAGGTCGCGCGCGGTGTCGCCGGCCAGGACGTTGGCGAGGCGCCGGTAGAGATCGGCCTGGTGCTGGAGATCCTTCGGATCGGCGGGGAGGAAGGGCGTGACCATGGGCGCCAGATGGGGCAGGCCGGCCATTTTGTCTCTACGCAAATGCCCTATGCGGGGTTTGTCCCGAGGGGGCGAGAGGGGCGTTGATTTCACGACTTGCATGGTGACGTCGAGGATTTTCGTGCGACCTCCGGCGGCGGCGGCCGCCCTTCGAAGGTCATAGATACGATTGGATGCCATTACCTTCATTACCTTTACCTCCGCCGCGCCCTAGGCGACGCGCGCTCCCGAAGGAGGGCGACGCGTGAAATAGGCGTCAACTTCGTCATTTCGGAGGCGCGGCGCAGACTGCGCCCGGCTGTGGTTTGGTTCTCTACGGTGTCAAAGAGCCGCGTGGCCCATAACATAAGTGTGAGAACATATCAAGAACATTGATGCTGTGAATGGGGTGGTGCGCGATCATCCCCTCCCGCTTGCGGGAGGGG
>JAYRLF010000104.1:0-11364 GCA_041905385.1 Allosphingosinicella sp. | reverse complement strand
TGCCTTTGAACCTGTTCGGCGAGGGCAATGCCAATCCGGCCGCGATCGACTGGATCTTCACCGACAGCGTCGCGACCTCGAAGCTGACCCAGAACGTCGTCACCGGCTTCGTCTCCGGCAACGTCCCGGGCTTTACGCTGCCGGGCGGCCCGATCGGTTTCGTCGTCGGCGCCGAATATCGCCGCGAGAGCAGCCGCAGCACGCCGCCGCCCGAGGACACCGCCGGCCAGACCTTCGGCAACGTCATCTTCCCGGTCTCCGGCAATTTCGACGTCAAGGAAGCCTTCGCCGAGGTGCGGCTGCCGATCTTCGCCGACCGGCCCTTCTTCCAGGAGCTCGAGGCCAATGCCGCGATCCGCTACTCCGATTATTCGACGATCGGCGGGGCGCTGACCTGGAATGCCGGTCTGCGCTGGGCGCCGGTCCGCGACATCGCCTTCCGCGGCACTTATGCGCGCACCGTGCGCGCGCCGAACATCGGCGAGCTGTTCAGCCCGCAGAGCCAGACCTTCCTGTTCATCGACGATCCGTGCGACGTCGACAATCTGAACAACGGCACCTCGTTCCGCGCCGCCAACTGCTCTGCGGTCCTGACCGGTCTCGGCATCGATCCGGCCACGTTCGAGGACCCGAATTCGTCCAACATCTCGGGCTTCCAGCGCGGCAATCCGGACCTCAGCGAGGAGACGTCGAAGAGCTGGACGATCGGCACCGTGATCCGTCCGCGCTTCATCCCGGGCCTTTCGGTCACGCTCGACTGGTACGACATCAAGATCGAGGACGCGATCAGCACCCCGGCGGCCCAGGACGTCGCCGAGCTCTGCGTTGACCAGCCGAGCCTGGACAATCCGTTCTGCGAGTCGATCACCCGCAATCCGGTGACCGGCGGCATCAACGGCTTCTCGGTCCAGCCGCAGAACGTCGCCAACTTCCGCACCGCCGGCCTCGACTTCGAGGTCGCCTACCGGCTCGATCCGGCCCGGCTCGGCATCGGCGACAATCTCGGCATGTTCAACCTGAAGCTGACCGGCAATTATCTCGACCGGCTCACCTTCATCCCGACCCCGGGCGCCGAGGTCCAGGACACGCGCGGCACGATCTTCGCGCCGAAATGGCAGGCGACGTTCGACGTCACCTGGGTGCGCGGGCCGCTGACCGTCAATTACGGCGTGAACTATTTCAGCCGCACGTCGCGCTACTCGCTGGCGACGCTCGCCGGCGATCCCGACATCGCGTCGGAGGAGAACATCTATTACGACGCGCGGTTCACGCACGATCTCCAGGTCGGCTACGACATCAGGGAGAATTTCCGGCTCTATGCGGGCGCGAACAATCTGTTCAACCAGCTGCCGGATTTCTCGACCAACTATCCGGTCAACCCGGTCGGCCGCTTCATCTATCTCGGCGCGCGGGTGAATTTCGGCCGCTGAGCCGCCGCCGGCAACGAGCCTCCTCCACTGGGGCGCGGACCTGTGTCCGCGCCCCATTTTTTTGCTCCCAAGCTTGGCTAAATGCCGAGACCCTCGGTCCGGGTCTCGAACGGCCCAAGCATGGCACCGCCCGGGAGATGCAGCGGGGTCGCTCCTGGATTGAAGACGCTGCTCGCGACCGGCAGACCCTCGCGCTGAACCTCCTGTATGAGCGGGCCCGACAGCTGGCCGGCCGAGGGAAAGCTGCAGCGATCGACATCCGCCCTGAGAAGCGTTGAAAAGAGTTCGGCGCGCTCAGTCGGCAATTCGTCGAGCTTGTCACTGGTCATCAGCACGCCACCCGACAGGCCGGCGAAAAGAGCGAGCGAGCGGACTTGGGCATCGGTCAGCTCGTGGAAGCGCTGCCGCAGCAAGATGCAATCGGGATCCGCCTGCCACAATATGCCGGAGGCATGGTTGCGGGTCACGAGGTCGCGCAGCAGGCTTTCCGCCGAATAATCTCCCCGCCAGCTCACCCCGATGTCGCGGCCGATCCGGACCGCGTCGACCAGACCGACGCCGGCCCAGAGTGGACAGCCGCAGCCGAGCCAGAGCGCGTCACCGATCTCTTCGCGGATCAGCCGCGCCATCCGCCGCCAGATCGCGACCCGCGTCAGGCCGGACTGATGCCAGCGCGCCTGATCGGCACCATATTCCATCCCGGCCAGCATGAAGTCGGTCTTGAAATAGCCGGCGCCCCAATCGTGGCGCCAGGTCCGGAAGACCTTCCGCATCCAGCCCTCCGCATCGGGATGGGTGATGTCGAGGACGTGATATTCCTCGCTTCTCTTGTGCCAGCGAAACTCGCCGTAGAAGCGGGCATGGACAAGGGGACCGCTGCCGTCGGCGGCCTGAACGAGCCAGTCGGGATGCTCGGCGAACAGACGGCTGCGATTGCCGACCAGGAACGGTGCGATCCACAGGCCCGGGATGAAGCCGGCCGCCGCGATCTCGGCGAGCAAGGGCCCCATCCCGCGCGGGAATTGCGGTTTCACGTCGAGCCAGTCGCCCATTTCCGGCGTGAAGCCATCGTCGATCTGGAAGATGTCGAGCGGCACGTCGTGCGCATCGCGGAACGCGCGGGCTGCCTCGAGATGCTCGACAATGCTGGCCTCGTCGATCGCGGCGTAGAGATTGTACCAGGAGCACCAGCCGGTGATCCGTCGATCGGGGATGCGCGGCGGCAGCGGCGATTCCGCGGCGACGATCTCCGACCAGCGCCGCAGCGCCGGCTCGACCGCCTCGTCATCGAACAGGACCAGCGGCTCGGCGAACAGGGTGCCGTTCTGCGGAATCCCGTCGAACAGGGTCTCGATATCGAGGATCATGCGCTCCGCGCTGCCGCCGAAGCGGAGCCGGCTCTGATAGCGGTCATGGCGGGTGAAGCCGAGCAGCGCCGCGCCGTCATCACCCGCCGGCAGCAGCGCCGTCATCGCAAAGCCCAGATTGGGCGCCTTGGCCGGCGGGCCGTCGCCGGCCGGCGTGCCCGGCGGCACGAAATAGCTGCCGTCCCAGCTCTGATAGCCGTTGCGCAGATAGGCGCGCACGCCCTCGACCTCCGCGAAACGAAGGCCGAGGCTGGCCGGCGCGGCTTTTGGCTGCTCCAGCGCGAGATCGAGACGGATGAGATCGCCGATCCTGGTCAGGCTGAGCGTTGCCCGGCCCTGTTCGAGGATCCAGGAGATGCGATCGCGCTCGATCTCGATCGTCGTGCAGGTGACGGGAACCCCATCGACGAGCGGGATCGGGGCGCCCATCCTGACGCCACGTCCGCGAAAGCCGAGATCGGCCGGATCAAGCTCCATCGCCCAGCCTGACCTCGCTGCGATTCTCCGCCGCACGTCGCGCCGCCAGCGCCAGCCGTAGCGTCGCCGCGCCTTCGCACAACGGGATCGCCGGCGGTCGGCCGTCGCGAATTGCGGCGGTCACGTCTGCGAGCTGGACCGTGAACGGGTCGCTGGTTCCGGCGACCGTTTCGCTTTCGATCGGTTCCCTGGTGCGGGTCAGCACCGCCTCGTTCCAGCTGGTGAAGCGGCCGGTCATATGCTCGGCATAGATCGCCCATTCCTTGTGCCACAGGCCGGGCACCGCGATGTTCGACGCGTTGAGCGTCGCGATGCGCCCGTCGTCCCAGCCGAACAGGATCGCCGACACATCCTCGACGTCATAACGGTCCACGTCGCGATGGAAGAGGTTGGCGAAGCGCGCGGTGACGCTGTCCGGTTCGCCGACGAGATGCCGGATCAGGTCGATCTGATGGATCACCTGCTCCAGCATCTGGCCGCCCGACAGCGTCTTCTCGCGCCACCAGTCGGCGTGGAGCGCGTTGCAATGATAGGCGCCGGCATAGAGGCCGACGGCGCCGGTGTCGCTGGCCTGCCAGCGACGCACCGCGTCGCCGAACCGGTACATGAATCCGATCGCGGCAACCACGCCCGCGGCCTCGACCGCTTCGACCATGCGATCGGCCGATTCCTGATCGAGCGCGATCGGCTTTTCGACCAGCAGATGCACGTTGCGCGACGCGACATGCTCGATCTCGCCGCCGCGCCGGTAGGGCGGCAGAGTCGCGATCACCAGATCGGGTTTCGTCTCGTCGAGCATGCGATCGAGATGATCAAAAGCGACGCCGCCATGTTGCGCGGTAAAGCTTTCTATTCGCTCGATATTCGGGCCACAACCGGCAACCAGCTCAAGATCGTCGTCGAGGGCTGCAATGGCGGCAGCGTGGCGGGCGGCAATGCCGCCGCAGCCGAGCATGGCGACCCGCAGCCGGCTCATGCGCCATTCCCGAAATCGAGCATCGCCTGCATCAGTCCGGGCTCGCCGCGATCGAGACGATCGAACAGCGCCGGCGCCTCGGCGAACGGCACGACATGGCTGATCAGCGGCAGCAGGTTCAGGCGCCCCTGGTGCTGCAGTTCGACCGCGGTTCGCCACAGCCGCGGCTTCGACCAGCGGTAGCTCGCTTCGGCAGCGACGCCCGAGATTTGCGAGCAAATGAGCTCGACCCGGTTGTGGTGGAATTCGGCGCCGAGCGCGAGGCCGCGCACCTCACCCTGGAAGAAGCCCATCGCGACGACGCGCGACGAATAAGCGACGGCCCGGATCGCGTCGGCCAGCGCCGGCGGCGCGCCGGAAACCTCGATGCAGCTGTCCGCGCCGCGGCCGTCGGTCAAGTCCTTGATCGCCTCGGCGGCGCCGTCGGAAGCCGGATCCAGCGCAACATCCAGGCCGAGAGCGAGCGCCACGGCGCGCCGCGCCGGGTCCGGATCGACGCCGATCACCCGTGCGCCCGACCCGCGCGCCGCCTGGGCGACGATCTGGCCCGGCACGCCCAGCCCGAAGACGGCGACCGTGTCGCCGATCCGGATTCGCGCGTCATGGACGCCGTTCAGGGCGACCGCGCCGATGTGGGAGAAGATGCCGATGCGCGGATCCGCTTCGTCGGGCAGCAGCCGCTCGCGCGCCATGTCCGCCGCCGCGACATGATGGGTGCGATGGTTCCAGGTTCCGTAGACCCGCTGGCCCAGCCGAAGGCCCTCGACGGCGTGGCCGAGTTCGACGATCTCGCCGACCTCCTCATAGCCGAGATTGCGGACGGGATAGGGCCAGCTCGGCGCGTCGGCCGCAACGAACAGCCGGCGCGCATCGTCCCATCTCTGGTGCATGAACGGGTTGGTGCCGCGATATTGCGACAATTCGGTGCCGGCGCTGATTCCAGAATAAAGGGTCCGGATTCGCACCTCCTCGGCGCCGAGCGGCGCTTCGGTGGTCTCCTCATATTCAAGCTGCCGCGGAGCGGCGAGAACCAGTGCCCGCGTCACTTATTCCTCCACGTCATGGGCATTGGCCAGCACCGCGCGGCGGGTCGGGGCCCTAGTGGCGAGCAGCAGCAGCACTGCGACGACGTAGAGCCCGGCAAGCGACGTCATGCCCGCCGCCATGCCGAAATATTGCGCCGCCTGGGCGACGAAGATCGGCGTCAGGCCGGCCCCAATGAAGCCGCACAGGGTCATCATGCCCACTGCGGTGGCGCGCGCCCCCGGCGGCACGACATCGTGCATCGACGCATAGATGCAGCCGTCGAACAGGCCCTTGCCGACGCTGGTCGCGAGCAGCACCAAGCCGACCATCGCCGCGGTCGAAGCTGCCATCAGCGGCAGCAGCAGCACCGCCGCCGCGGAAAGCCCGATCGCCAGCGTGTAGAAACGGCCGATCGGCGTACGCCGGGCGAGCGTGTCGGCAAGCAGGCCGCCGAGCGGCACGGAGAGGAAGCCGGCCAGGTTGATCGTCGCCGAGCCCCACAAGGCGGAACCGGCCAGATCGAGGCCGAGCGCGTCGTGGATGTAGGTCGGCGCCCAGACGGTGACTCCGGTCGAGGCGCCATTGGCCAGGAAGAAGACCGCGCAGAGCATCAGCGCCGGCTTGATCCGGAGCACGATGCCGATCGGCTCGCTGGGCTTGTCCGTTTCCGCGGCGGTGTGGCGAATCGGCGCATCGCGCAGGAAACGGAACAGCAGGATCGCATAGACCAGCCCGCATCCGGCGAAGATCAGGAACGGCGCCTGCCAGCCCATCTTGTCGGCGAGCAGGCCCGCGAACACCGCGCCCAGGCCGGCGCCGGCGAACACCGCAGTCTGATGCAAGGAGAGCGCCCGGCTGCGCATCGCCGGCCGGTGCCAGTCGCTGATCAGAGCGGTCGCGGTCGGATAGTAGAAGGCCTCGCCGAAAGCGACGAAACCGCGGAAGGCGAGCAGCATGGCGAAGCTGGTCGACAGCGACGTCATCCCGGTCGCGCAGCTCCAGAAGATCAGGCCATAAATGATCACCCGCGTCCGCCGCGCGCTGTCGCCGAGCCGGCCAGCGAGAAAGGCGGTGACCGCGTAGATCCAGAAGAAGACCGAGTTGATCAGCGCGAGCTGGGTGTCGGTCAGATGAAACTCGCTGCGCAGCTGCGGCATGACCGCGATCAGGATCGACCGGTCGGCGGCATTGAAGAAGGCGACCAGCCAGAGCAGGCCGATCAGCGCCCAGGGATAGGAGGCGAAGCCGGAGCGTGGCGGAATTGCGGGCGGGGCTCGGAGCGGGCCGTCGGTCATGCGCTACTGCCTTCGATCAGGATGGCGCGGAAATCGTTGACGTTGGTCAGCGTCGGTCCGGTGACGACGAGATCACCGAGCGCGGCGAAGAAGCCGTAGGCGTCGTTGTCGGCGAGCGCGGCCGCCGGATCGAGGCCGCGCTCCGAGGCGCGCGCGAGAGTGTCAGGCGTGACGATCGCACCGGCCGCATCCTCGGTGCCGTCGATCCCGTCCGTGTCGCAGGCCAGCGCCCAGATCCCGGCCGCGCCATCGAGCGCGAGCGCCAGGCCGAGCAGATACTCAAGGTTGCGGCCGCCGCGTCCCTTCGGATTGCGGACGGTGACGGTCGCCTCGCCGCCCGACAGGATCGTCCGCGGCTGGCCGTCGCCGGCGAGCCGCCGCGCCAGCGCCGCATGGCTGGCGCCGAGATGGCGCGCCTCGGCCTGCAGCTGGTCGCCGAGGTCGGTCACCTGGTAACCCAGTTCGCGCGCCCGCTTTCCGGCGGCGACGATCGCGTCGCGGGCGCGGGCGATCACGCGAGTCTCGCCGCCGGCGAGACCGAGCGAATCGGGCTCGGGCGTCTCGTTCGCTTTGTCCTCGAGTGCGCGCCAGACCGACGCGGGGGCTTCGACGCCATATTTGGCGAGCACGTCGCGCGCCTGCTCGAGCGTGGTCTGGTCGGGCACGGTCGGGCCCGATGAGACGAAGCTCGGGTCGTCGCCCGGAATGTCGGAGATGATCCAGGTTGTCAACCGCGCCGCGCCGGCGGCGACGGCGAGCCGGCCGCCCTTGATCCGGGACAGATGCTTGCGGACGCAATTGATCTCCGCGATCGTCGCGCCGGATTTGAGCAGCGCCCGTGTCGTCCTCTGCTTGTCGGCCAGGGTCACGCCCGGCGCGGGCAAGGCAAGCAGCGCCGAACCGCCGCCGGACAGCAGCACCAGCAATTCGTCGCCCGCCTGGAGCTGGCCGGCGAGCGCCAGCGCCTGCTTCGCGGCGCGCACGCTGCTGTCGTCGGGAAAGGGATGGCCCGCCTCGATCACCTCGATCCCGGGCCAGGCCGACGCGCCCTTGCCGAGATGGCCGTAGCGGGTCACGACCAGTCCGCCGAGCGGCGCCTTTGCACGCTTCTGCGCCGCCCGCATCATCGCCGCCGCCGCCTTGCCGATCGCCAGCGCGACGACTCGGCCGTGCGGCGCCTGCGGCAGCTGCGCCGGCATCACCTGGTCCGCCGACACCGCATGCAGCGCCGCGTCGAACAGGCCGCGCAGCCGCGACCGGCAATCGTCGGCGAGCACCGAGGCCGCTTGCTTCGTCTCCAGGGTCAAGACGCCTGTGATCCCCCTCCAGGGCGACGGTTCTGGTCCGTTCGCCGGCTCGATCAGGCCCTAAAGGCTGACCCGATCCGGGGCCGAAGCATAGTCCCGAATTGTGAAACAGTGCGTTCCGATGAGCTCAACTGACTCAGTGGATTTCCCAGGACAGGATCGGCCGGAGATGCTCGACCAGATAGTCGATCAACGAGCGCACCCGCACCGGTACGCCTTTGGGATCGCTGAACAGCGCGTAGAAGCTCATGTCGGCCGTGTGCCAGGAGGGCAGCACCTCGACGAGGCGCCCCTCGGCAAGGTCGGACTTGCACAGGAAGGCCGGCAGGCTGGCGATGCCGAGCTCCGACAGGACCGCCTGGCGCAGCAGGATCAGATCGTTGCAGACCAGCTTGGGCAGAAATTCGACCGTCACCTCCTGCGCGCCGCTGTGCAGCCGCCATTTGTGGCGCTTGTCGATCGTGCCGGTCGCGAGCAGGTCGAAGCGCGGCAGCTCGACATGGTTTTGCGGCTTGCCCTTGCGCTCGAAATAGCCGGGCGCGCCGAAGGCGCCGCACTCGGTCGTGCCGAGCTTGACCGCCACCAGATCGGAATCGGTCAGCGGCCCGACCGCCAGCGCGAGATCGAAGCCGTTTCGGAGCAGTGACACGACATCGTCGCTGAGCACGCTGACCAGCCGCACGTCCGGAAATTCGTTGAGGAAATCGGCGAGCAGCGAGCCGATCAGGGTCTGGCCGAGCAGGTAGGGAATGGCGATCCGGACCACGCCCTGCGGCTGGCTCTGCTGCGACTGCAGCGCGCGCTCGCCGTCGCGCAGCACGCCCATCGAGCGCAGGCAATATTGGAAGAAGAGCGCGCCGTCCTGGGTGACCGAGACCGAGCGGGTGCTGCGGAACAGCAATTGCGCGCCGAGATGCTCCTCGAGCCGGGTGAGCCGGCGGCTGATCGTCGATTTGGGCAAGCCCAGCACCTGCCCCGCCTTTGTCAGGCTCTCGGTCTCGACCACCTTGGTGAAGACCAGGAGATCGCCCATGTCGAGCATTGCCGCCTCCCCGTAACCACACCCAAAGTTGCTTGAGATGCAACAGAGAGTTCCGCCTTCATAGGCTTCCGGGCCGGCCCAACTCAAGTCAGCTTCAAGGCTCGATCGGCAGAAAATGCCGACAAGCGCGGGGCACACGCGCACCGAAAACGCTCTTGGGGAGGCAAGAATGGCCATGACGACGCGCATGCTGCGCTCCTTTCATCTCTATCTGTTGTCCGCTAGCGCGATCGCGCTCTGGCCGGCCGCGGCGCAGGCCCAGACCGATCCTGCCGACACCCAGTCGGAAGACAGCGCCGACGCCGGCGACGAGGGCGAGACGATCGTCATTACCGGCACCAGCCTCGGCCGCGCCGCCTTCGACACGCCGCTCGCGGTCCAGACCCGCGACGCCGACGACCTCGCCCGGCTCGGCACCAGCAGCCAGGCCGACATCCTGAACTCGATCCCGACGATCAAGGCCGATGCCGGCGGCGGCGAAGTCGCCAGCAACGTCTTCATCCGCGGCCTTCCCTCGGGCGGCCAGTATCAGTTCACGCCGCTCATGTATGACGGCATCCCGGTGTTCAGCTCGTTCGGCCTGAACAGCTCGGCCTACGACGTCTATTACCGCAACGATCTCGGCATCGAGCGGCTCGAATTCGTCCGCGGCGGCGTCTCCAACCTGTTCGGCCCGGGCTCGGTCGCCGGCCTGATCAACTACATCTCGCGCACCGGCACCGACGAGACGCAGGGCGTCGTCCAGCTCGAATGGGCCGAGGTCGACCGCTATCGCGGCGACGTCGCGATCAGCGGCCCGCTCGGCAACAATCTCTATTATGCCCTGTCCGGCTTTTACCGGTCGGACGCCGGGCCGATCCGGACCGACCTCGACACCGAGGGCTTCCAGATCCGCGGCAATTTGCGCTGGCGCTTCGGCGACGGCTCCGGCCACATCACCCTCTACGGCCAGTATATCGACGACATCGTCCAATTCTATCTGCCGATCCCGTTGAACGGCAGCACCCGCGCCCGCGCGCCCGGCAATGACGGACGGCGAGTCTTCTCGGTCCAGAACGACAATGTCATCAATCTCGGCTTCAACACGCCGGACGGGCCGTTCACCACCGATATCGAGGACGGCGTCCAGACCCAGGGCGGCTCGATCGCGCTCGCCTTCGAGAAGGATCTCGGCGGCGGCTGGGGCATCAACGGCCGCACCCATTATTCCGATTACGACCATCAGTTCGGCCTCTGGTCGGACGGCGACGGCCTGATCAACGTGCCGGAGACGCTGCAGAGCTTCCTCACCAACCGCAATCTCGGCGCACTCGCCAATGCGACCTTCACCTTCGCCGACGGCGGCGCTGCGGTTCCGGCCAATTTCCTTTTGTTCGCGAACCGCTTCACCGACCGCGACCGGCCGGCGCACGATTTCACCGCCGAGCTCAACCTGACCAAGGAATTCCAGACCGGCAGCGCCGAGCATACGTTCACGCTCGGCGGCTTCTACGGCGATGCGGTCGCGCGCGACATCAACGTCACCACCACCTATCTCGCCGAGTTCAACAACCGGCCGCGCCTGGTGAACCTCGTCGTGCGCAACCCGGCCACCGGCGCGCAGACGATCATCGCCCAGAACGGCCTGCTCAACGCCGGCGCCGGCTACACCAACAACCGGCATGCCGCGGAGCGTTATGCGGTCTATCTGGCCGACCAGATCGAAGCCGACCGCTGGGCGTTCGACATCGGCTTCCGGCTCGAGCATTTCAGCGGCGACATCAGCCGCGAGCGCACCGCCACCTTCGTCACCGACAACACCACGCCGAACCTGTCGACCGCCTTGCGCGACGTGATCTGGGGCAACGACACCTTCCTCACTGCCCGTGTCGACACGACCGAATGGGCGCTCGCCTTCGGCGGCCTCTATCGGATCAACGACAATCTCAACATCTACGCCAACGCCTCGCGCGGCTATTTCTTCCCGGAGATCCGCGCGGTCACCTTCAACGCGCTCAATCAGCCGGCCAGCTATGAAGGCGAGATCATCAAGCAGGCGGAGATCGGCCTCAAATATAACAGCCCCGGCATCTCGGCCTCGATCGCCGGCCTCTACACCCGCCTCAGCAACCGCCGCCAGGTGCTGTTCGTGAATGACGGCCAAGGCGGCTTCACCGAGCGGGTCAACCTGGTCGGCACCGAATCCTACGGCATCGAGGCGACCTTGCGGCTCCGCCTGATGCAGCACCTGTTCTTCGAGGGCAACCTGACCCTCCAGGACCACAAATATACCGATTTCGACACGACACCGGCGAACATCGGCAACGAGCTCGAGCGGCAGCCGAACATCCTCTACAATCTCGGCCTGTTCTACGACGACAACCGCTTCGACGCGTCGGTCTTCAGCAACTATACCGGCGACAATTTCACCGCCGCCAACAATGCGATCGTGCTCGAAGGCTTCC
>JAYRLF010000103.1:0-11369 GCA_041905385.1 Allosphingosinicella sp. | reverse complement strand
ACACGGGAGCATGTGATCCCCCACGGCCTCGGCGGCCGACGCATCGCCAAGGGGCATCACGAGGCGTTGGTACTTGGGGCCGCGTCCTGTGAAGAGTGCCGCGTCATCACTCAGAAGTTCGAAGCCTTCATCCTTCAGAAGATGATGGGGCATTTTCGCGCGGCGACCGGGCTGGTGCACAAGAATCGCAAATCGGAGACACGCCCGATCGAGTTTGATGACAGCGACGGCAAGCGACAGCGGCTTGAGGTGAGTGTCGACGAAATCCCGCCAGTCCTTTTCCTTCCAGACTTCGCCGAGAAGCCGGGAGTTTTGATTGGCAAGAAGGTTGGCGACCCGGTCAAGATCCGATTGCGGACGATCGTCACCGATACGACCCGCATGTCTCCCAAGTTCAATAAGGTGGCGCTAGCGGGCATGGGGCCGGACGTATTCGGCCAGATGCTTGCCAAGATTGCGTTAGGTTATGCCGTCTCGGAGGTGGGGCTCGACACCTTCACGCCACTGACCCGCGACTACATCCGCGGAAACACCGCCGAGTTTGGCCTGTGGATCGGCGGCGAACCGACGCCGCCAGAAACTGATTCTTTTCACGTGCTGCAATCCGCCTACATCCCGCACGAGGGCAAGAACTACCTTGCGGTGCTCATTCGCCTGTTCGCGTATCTCGGGGCACCTCAGTACTGTGTGCTAGTAGGTGAGGATCGGCCAGGAGTGCCTTCACCAGATCGGTCCGGTCGAAAAGATAGGCAATGAGGTCGATGTAATAGTGGCGGTCATCGTCGCTTAGATCGTCCCACTCGACCGGATCGAGCGAAGGCTCGGCGCGCTCCATTTCCTCATACAAAACCCGCCCAAGGCGATGGCGCGCCTCAAGCGGTGAAATGTCCTCAGTGGGTAGCGCCGGCCTGTCGGCCACCTGTTATCTCCGAGTCGTCAGTACGTAAAGTATATAATTGCCGTCAACCGGATTTGATCGATCATTCAACTGACGCCGCGTTGCGCGGCGGCGACCGCGTTGCTAGGCGCGCCGCCATGGTCCCCCGTTACGCCCGCCCCGCCATGACCGCGCTCTGGGAGCCGGAAGCGCGATTCCGCATCTGGTTCGAGATCGAAGCGCATGCGCTCGACGCCATGGCCGAGCTCGGCACGGTGCCGCGCGAAGCGGCGGAAGCGGTCTGGCGGTGGTGGAAGACCGAGCCGGCGATCGACGTCGAGCGGATCGACGCGATCGAGGCGGTGGTCAAGCATGACGTGATCGCCTTCCTGACCTGGGTCGCCGAGCAGGTCGGGCCCGAAGCGCGTTTCCTGCATCAGGGCATGACCAGCTCCGACGTGCTCGACACCTGCCTTGCGGTGCAGCTGAAGCGCTCGGCCGATCTGCTGATCCAGGCGGTCGACACGTTGCTCGACGTCATCCGGCGCCGCGCCTTCGAGCACAAGCTCACGCCGACGATCGGCCGCAGCCATGGCATCCATGCCGAGCCGGTGACGTTCGGCCTCAAGCTCGCCACCGCCTTCGCCGAGTTCCAGCGTGCACGCGCGCGGCTGGTCGCGGCGCGCGACGATGTCGCCACCTGCGCCATTTCCGGCGCGGTCGGCACCTTCGCCAATGTCGATCCGCGGGTCGAGGCGCATGTCGCCGAGCGTATGGGCCTGACCGTCGAACCGATCTCGACCCAGGTGATCCCGCGCGACCGGCACGCCTTCTTCTTCGCGACCCTGGGCGTTGCCGCCTCCTCGATCGAGCGGCTCGCGACCGAGATCCGCCACCTGCAGCGGACCGAGGTGCTCGAGGCCGAGGAATATTTCTCGCCCGGCCAGAAGGGCAGCTCGGCGATGCCGCACAAGCGCAACCCAATCCTGACCGAGAATCTGACCGGCCTCGCGCGGATGGTGCGCGCCTATGTGACGCCGGCGCTGGAGAATGTGGCGCTGTGGCACGAGCGCGACATCAGCCACAGCTCGGTCGAGCGCTATATCGGCCCCGACGCATGCATCACCCTGGACTTCGCGCTCGGCCGTCTGACCGGGGTGATGGACAAGCTGGTCGTCTATCCCGAACGGATGAAGAAGAATCTCGACCGGATGGGCGGGCTGGTCCATTCGCAGCGCGTCCTGCTCGCCCTCACCCAGGCCGGCGCCAGCCGCGAGGACAGCTATCGGCTGGTCCAGCGCAATGCGATGAAGGTGTGGGAATCGGATGGGGCGCTGTCGCTGCTCGAGCTGCTCAAGGCGGATGACGAGGTGACGGCCTTGCTGCCCCCGGCCGAGATCGAAGCGCGCTTCGACCTCGACTATCATTTCAAGCATGTCGACACCGTGTTCGCGCGGGTGTTCGGCGACGCGGGCTGATCCGCCGCGCCTTAGCGCGGCCGAATGAAGTCCAGCAGCTGCCGGTTGAGCCATTCGACATGGGTCACCGGAATGCCGTGAGGACCGCCCGCGCAGATTTCGAGGCGCGCGCCCGGGATCAGCGCGGCGGTGCGCCGGCCGGTCAAGGCGAGCGGCGCCGATTGGTCGCGATCGCCGTGGATCACCAGGGTCGGCTTGTCGATCCGAGCGAGGTCGGCGCGGAAGTCGGTCTCCTGGAGCGCGCGGGCACAGTCGAGCACCGCCTGCAGCGAAGTCTGCAGCATCATCCGCTTCACCCATTCGATCATGTCGGCTGAGGTCTGCTCGGTGAAGAAGGGCCGGATCTGGGCGCCGATCTGGCCGGGAAAATCGATCGCCAGCCGCGCACGCGACGCCGCCATCACCTCGCGCGGCAGCCCTTCGGGATTGTCGGCGGTGCGCATCAGGAAGGGCGTCGTCGGCCCGACCAGGACGATCCGGTCGATCCGATCGGTGCCGTGGCGGGAGACGTAACGCGCGACCTCGCCGCTGGCCATGGAATGCGCGACCAGCGTGACGCCGCGCAGCGACAGCCGCGTCACGATCGACGCGAGGTCGTCGGCGAGCGTGTCATGATCATAGCCACGGCCGGGATCGGCCGAGCGGCCATGGCCGCGCCGATCATAAGCGATGCAGCGCAGGCCCTGCCCCTGCAGCGCCGCCATCTGGTAGGCCCAGAAATCGGAGCTCAAGGTCCAGCCTGCGAGGAAGAGGAGGGGCGCGCCGCTGCCCCAATCGCGCACGAACAAGGGCACGCCGTCGCGCGTCTCGACCGCGCCGAGCGGCCGAAGCCGCGTTGCCGGGCGCGCCTGCGCGGCGGCCTGGCTGCCGACGAGGCCTGCGGCACCCGCTAATGCGCATTTGATCATCGTCCGCCTGTCCATCTTCGCCCTCCATCCTCGATGGAGGGAAAACTAGACCTGCGCGGGAGGCGCAGCGATTACCTGCCAGGTAATGGGCCCATCTCTCTCACGGCGGACGGCCAGAACGCCGTCATGAGCCGCCCGCCGCGACTCCGGTTCGTTCAGTGGCGATGGCCGCCCGGCGGGTTGGTCAAACTGCGATGGACGGTCTCGATCATGAAGTCGGCGCTGATGAACCAGTTCGGCCGGCCATAGGGATCGGCGAGGCGCATCGCCTTGATCTGGTCGAGGCTGCGGCCGGCGCGGATCTGCTCGGCGACGCGGTCGCGCAGGCCGCGCAGCATGTCGCGATAGGCAGTGAGATCGGCGCGGGTCGCGACCGGCCCGTGGCCGGGAATGATCCTGGTCCGGTCGTTGGTCATCTCGAGCGCCGCCGTGACCGCGGCGATGACGCCGTCGACCGATCCGCCCGATTCGAGGTCGATGAAAGGCAGCATGCCGTTGAAATAGACATCCCCCATGTGGAGTACGTTGGCGCGGGTCCAGTAGACCAGGGAGTCGCCGTCGGTATGGGCATGCTCGACGTGGCGGACGCGGATCTCGTCGCCGTTGAGATGGAAGGTGAGGTTCTCGCTGAAGGTCACGACCGGCAGCGCGCCCGCAGGCGAGGCCGGCACGCGCTCGCCGCGCACGAGCTGCTCCACGGACATGCGGCGACGGACATTGTCGTGGGCGACGATGACCGTGCCGGCGCGGCCGAGATTCTCGTTCCCGCCGCTATGGTCGCCATGCCAGTGGGTGTTGAGGACGAAGCGGATCGGGTCGGGATCGAGCCTGCGGACCGCCGCGACGATCCGCTCGGTCATCGGCGCATATTGGTCGTCGATCAGCACATTGCCGTCATCTCCATAGGACAGGCCGATATTGCCGCCCCGCCCGAACAGGACGGCGACGCCGGGCGCCAATTGCTCGACCCGGACTTCGACCGGTGCCGGCTGCTGCTGGGCGGCGGCCGGAGCGGCGACCAGCAAGGAAATGGCGGCGGCAGCGCGGCGCATGGCAGTTTCCCCCTTTTTTCGGTGCCGCAACGATAGAGCGGCCGCGCGCCGCTTCCAAGCGGGCTCGGCAAACACTAGCTGGGCATCGAAGGAGCTTCGCATGTCCGACCTCAGCCACTTTCCGATCACCCTCCGCTGGCCCGCGCAACATCCCGACCGTCTCCAACTCTATTCGATCAATTCGCCCAATGGCGTGAAGGTCTCGATCATGCTCGAGGAGACCGGCCTTCCCTACGAGCCGCACCTCGTCGACATCGGCGAGAATGAGAGCTGGACCGAGGAATTCCTATCGCTCAACCCGAACGGCAAGATCCCTGCGATCATCGATCCCGACGGGCCGGGCGGAAAGCCGCTTGCGCTGTTCGAATCGGGTGCGATCCTGGTCTATCTCGCCGACAAGACCGGGCAGCTGGCGCCGAGCGATCCGGCCCGACGCTATGAGACGCTGCAGTGGGTGTTCTGGCAGATGGGCGCGGTCGGGCCGATCTTCGGCCAGGTCGGCTTCTTCCACAAATTCGCCGGGCGTCATTACGAGGACAAGAGGCCGCTCGAGCGCTACGTCACGGAATCGAAGCGCCTGCTCGGCGTGCTCGAGAGCCGGCTCGAGGGGCGCGACTGGATCATGGACGACTATTCGATCGCCGACATTGCGACGCTCGGCTGGGTGCGCAACCTGATCGGCTTCTACGGCGCCGGCGAGCTGGTCGAGTTCGACAGCTTCAAGCGCGTGCCCGCTTGGCTCGAACGGGGCCTGGCGCGTCCGGCCGTGCAGCGCGGCCTCAAGATACCAAGCAAGGATTGAGCAAGGAGACCGACATGCAGACACGCGAATTGGGGCGAAGCGGGCTCCAGGTCTCGGCGATCGGGCTCGGATGCATGGGGCTCAGCTCGGGCTATGGCGCAGCGATCGAGAAACAGGCGGGGATCGCGCTGATTCGTAAGGCGGTCGAGCGCGGCGTCACCTTGTTCGATACTGCCGAGATCTATGGGCCTTATGTCAATGAAGAGCTGGTCGGAGAAGCGCTGGCGCCGGTTCGGGATCGGGTGGTTATCGCCACCAAATTCGGCTTCGCGCTGCCTCCCAGCCCGGACCGGCGCGGAGTGGACAGCCGGCCGGAGCATATCCGCGAGGTGGCCGAAGCGTCGTTGCGCCGGTTGCGCACGGATCATATCGATCTGCTTTACCAGCACCGCGTCGACCCCGACGTTCCGATCGAGGATGTCGCCGGTGCCGTCAAGGACCTGATCCAGGAGGGAAAGGTCCGGCATTTCGGCCTGTCCGAGGCGGGCGCTGCGACGATCCGGCGCGCGCATGCGGTGCAGCCGGTGACCGCCATTCAGAGCGAATATAGTCTGTGGTGGCGCGAGCCCGAGCAGGAGATATTGCCGGTCTGCGAGGAGCTCGGCATCGGCTTCGTGCCGTTCAGCCCGCTCGGCCGCGGCTTCCTGACCGGCACGATCGACGAGGACGCCCGGTTCGAAGCCGGCGACATCCGCGCCACCAACCCCCGCTTTCAGGAAAGCGCGCTCAAGGCGAACCAAGCGCTGGTCGATCGTGTGCGCGCGATCGCGGCGCGCAAGCAGGCGACGCCCGCCCAGATCGCGCTCGCCTGGCTGCTCGCGAAGACACCGTGGATCGTGCCGATCCCGGGAACGACCAAGCTGCACCGGCTCGACGAGAATATCGGGGCGACCGAGGTGCCGCTGAGCGAAGCGGAACGGCTCGAGATCGAGAGCGCGGTCACCGGCGTGGAGGTCGCTGGCGCGCGCTATCCATCCCACCTGGAGGCATTGATCGACCGCTGACGGACCGGCCTTCGCCCTTGCCGACCGGCAGGCGATTGAAAACAGCTAGGCGGAATCGCCCAGGCGCATCGTCTCGAGCACGGCGCGAAGCCGCTGGGGATTGAGATCCATGCCCGAATCGAGCGCCAGCCGGGCATAGCCGTGGACAACGGCCCAGATCGCGATCACGGCCGGCGGCGCCTCATTCGGCGAGTCGCTGCGCCCGGCAGCGGTCTGGCTCAGCACTCGGAACGCGGCGCGCGAGGCCTCGACATAGTCCGGATCGCTCTGGTCGAGCAGCGCCTTGCGCCACATCAGATCGAAGCCGGCCGAATGGGCGAGCGCGAAGGCGACATAAGCTTGTCCCTGCGCCAGGAGCCGGGCGCGCCGATCCGTCCCGGCTTTGGCGTCCGCCTCGTTGAGTTGGTCGCCCAAGCGGCGGAAGGCCCGGGCGGCGATCGCGGTGAACAAGCCGCGGGCGTCGCCGAAATGGTGCGCCGGCGCCCCCGGCGAGACACCGGCCCGCCGCGCCGCCTCGCGTAGCGAGAATCCGTCGACGCCTCGCTCGGCGAGCACCTGCTCACCGGCGTCGATCAAGGCCGCACGGAGATCGCCATGATGATAGCGTGAGCGCCTTAGCTTGACACTGTTCAGATTTCTCGGCATAGGCGTTCTATACAGTGTTCAAATGGGAGTTCAAGGTGTCGCCTGCCACCCTCTTCACTCTCGGCAACTTGATCGCCCTGACCGGCTGGATCGCGTTGCTGATCGCCCTGTTCGCACCGGCGGCGAGGCGCATCGCCTTGGGCTGGGCCGGCGCGATCCTGCCCACTTTGCTTGGTGCCGCCTATGTCGCGCTGCTGGTCGGCGGGCGCAACGCCTTCGCCGAGGGCGGATTCGGCTCCATTGCCGAGGTCCGGGCGCTGTTTGCGCATGATGCCGCACTGACCGCGGGTTGGCTCCATTATCTCGCCTTCGACCTGTTCGTCGGCAGCTGGATCGCCCGCGAGGGGCTGGCACGCGGCATCAACCGCCTGCTCGTCCTGACCTGCCTGCCGCTGACCTTCCTGTTCGGCCCGGCCGGACTCCTCCTCTTCCTCGCCCTCCGGCTCACCGCCGGCAGCAAGGAGCAAGCCGCATGACAAGCCTGACCCTGTCCCGCCCGCGACAGCCCCGCGTCCTCGCCGAAATGTTCGCCCGTCAGCCGCAACTGGCCAACTTCGGCATCGCCACCTTCCTGCTCGGCCTGGCGACGCTCACGCTGCAGCTGGTCGACCCGCGCACCCTCGACAGCGTCAGCGTCTGGGTCAAGCCGACCAAATTCTTCTTCTCGGTCAGCATCTTCGCGCTGACCGCGACCTGGTTCATCGGCTATGTGGCGCCCGAGCGGCGACAGGGCCGAGCAATCAGCTATGTCGTCTGGACGACGATCCTCGCGGGCGGCTTCGAGCTCGCCTACATCGTCGTTCAGGCGACGCGCGGCCAGGAATCGCATTTCAACACGAGCACGCCGGCGACGGCGATCATGTATGGGTTGATGGGCCTCGGTGCCGTGCTGCTGGTCTCAACTTGTCTGGCTTTGGCCTGGGCGATCCGGCGATCGCCTGCGCCTGGTCTTCGGCCGGATTTCCGGTTCGCGGTGATTGCGGGACTGATCCTCACCTTCCTGCTCGGCGGTGGCTTCGGCGCCTTCATGTCACAGACGTCCGGTCACTCGGTCGGCGCCGAAGGCGGCCACTTTCCGCTGTTCGGGTGGAACCGCAGCGGGGGCGATCTACGCATCGCGCATTTCATGGGGATGCATTTCGAGCAGACCCTGCCGTTTCTGGCCGCGCTGGTAGCGCCCCTGCCGGAGACACGACGCTGGCTGATCATCCTCGGCGGGATGCTGACCGGGGCCGCGCTGACGATCGCGGTGTTCCTGCAGGCCCTTGCCGGGCTGCCGTTCCCAGGCTGAGCGACAGTTGCGACGTCAGCCGCTCAGCGCATCCTTGAGCTTCTGAAAGAAGCCCCTGGAGGCCGGGCATTCTTCGCCGGTCTCGGTCTCACGGAACTGCTCGAGCAATTCGCGCTGCTTCGACGACAGTTTGGTCGGCGTCTCGACCTGGATCTCGATCACCATGTCGCCATGGCCGCGGCCGCCCATCACCGGCATGCCGGCGCCGCGCTGGCGCAATTGCTTGCCCGACTGGATACCGGCGGGAATCCGGATCTCGTGCTTCTGCTTGTCGAGGCCCGGGACCTCGATGCAGCCGCCGAGGGCGGCGGTCGTGAAGCTGACCGGGCAGCGCGCGAACAGGGTCGTGCCTTCGCGCTGGAAGATCGGGTGCCGGGCCAGATGGACGAAGATGTAGAGGTCGCCGGGCGGCCCGCCGCGCACGCCGGCCTCGCCCTCGCCGCCGAGCCGGATGCGGGTGCCTTCGTCGACACCGGCCGGGATGTTGACGGTCAAGGTCTTTCGCTTCTCGACCCGGCCCTCGCCCCGGCAGGACGGACAAGGATCGGCGATCACCTGGCCGACGCCGCGGCAGGACGGACAGGTCTGCTCGACGACGAAGAAGCCCTGGCGGGCGCGGACCTGGCCGCGGCCGTGGCACATCGTGCATTCGCGCGCCGACGTGCCGGTCTTGGCGCCGGTCCCCTCGCAGGGCTCGCAGCGCGCGGTCGTGTCGACGCTGAGCTCGACCTCGCGGCCATGGAAGGCGTCCTCGAGCCGGATCTCGAGATCGTAGCGCAGGTCGGAGCCGCGCAGCACGTTGCGCTGGCGACCGTTTTGGCCGCCGGCATTCATGAACTCGCCGAAGATATTGTCGAAAATGTCGGCGAAGGAGCCGAAATCCTGGCCGTTGCCGGCGCCGCCATTGCCCATGCCGCCATTGCGGAAAGCGGCGTGGCCGAAACGGTCGTAAGCGGCGCGCTTCTGCGGATCCTTCAGGCAGTCATAGGCCTCGCTGATCGCCTTGAAGCGCGCCTCGGAATCGGTGCAGCCGCCATTGCGATCCGGATGGCATTCCATCGCAAGCTTGCGATAGGCCGACTTGATCGTCGCCGGATCGGCGGTCCGCTCGACCTGGAGCAGCTGGTAATAATCGGTATCAACCATGACGAGGTCGAGGTCCCCCTAGCGGTCGGGCCCGCCCCTTCCCAGTCTGAACCAGGTCGGCGGCGGGCCCATTCCACTCAGCCCTTATTCTCTTCGTCGACTTCGGAGAATTCGGCGTCGACGACTTCCTCGGCCCCCGCTTCGCCGCCTTCAGCGGCGGGCTGGTCAGCGCCGGGCGAAGCCTGCGCGGCCTGCTCCTTCTCATAGATTGCCTGGCCGAGCTTCATCGCGACCTGGGCAAGCGCCTGCGCCTTTGCCTTCATCGCCTCGGAATCGCCCCCTTCGATCGCACTGCGGGTCTCGGCGACGGCGGCCTCGATTTCCGACTTCAGCGCCGCGTCGACCTTGTCGCCATGCTCGCGCAGCTGCTGCTCGGTCGAATGGACCAGGCTTTCGGCATTGTTCTTCGCTTCCGCGCCCTCGCGGCGCTTCTTGTCCTCCTCGGCGAACTGCTCCGCTTCCCGGACCATCTTGTCGATGTCGGAATCGGACAGGCCGCCCGAAGCCTGGATGCGGATCTGCTGCTCCTTGCCGGTGCCCTTGTCGCGGGCGGAGACGTTGACGATGCCGTTGGCGTCGATGTCGAAGGTGACCTCGATCTGCGGCACGCCGCGCGGCGCCGGCGGGATGCCGACCAGGTCGAACTGGCCGAGCACCTTGTTGTCGGCCGCCATCTCGCGCTCGCCCTGGAAGACGCGGATCGTCACCGCATTCTGATTGTCCTCGGCGGTCGAGAAGGTCTGGGTCTTCTTGGTCGGAATGGTCGTGTTGCGATCGATCATCCGGGTGAAGACGCCGCCGAGGGTCTCGATGCCGAGCGACAGCGGAGTGACGTCGAGCAGCAGGACGTCCTTGACCTCGCCCTGCAGCACGCCGGCCTGGATCGCGGCGCCCATGGCGACGACCTCGTCCGGGTTGACGCCGGTGTGCGGCTCCTTGCCGAAATATTCCTTCACGGTCTCGCGGACCTTCGGCATGCGGGTCATGCCGCCGACCAGGACAACTTCGTCGACTTCGGCCGCCTTGAGGCCGGCATCGGCGAGCGCCTTCTTGCACGGCTCGAGCGTCCGCTTGATCAGGTCGCCGACGATCTTCTCGAGATCGGCGCGGCCGATCGCCTCGACCAGGTGGAGCGGCGTCGAGCTGCCGCCTTCCATGCGGGCGGTGATGAAGGGCAGGTTGACCTCGGTCGTCTGCGCCGAGCTCAATTCGATCTTGGCCTTCTCGGCTGCCTCCTTGAGGCGCTGCAGCGCAAGCCGGTCGCTGCGAAGGTCGATATTCTCCTTCGCCTTGAACTTGTCGGCCAGATAATCGACGATCTTGGCGTCGAAATCCTCGCCGCCGAGGAAGGTGTCGCCATTGGTCGACTTCACCTCGAACACGCCGTCGCCGATCTCGAGGATCGAGATGTCGAACGTGCCGCCGCCGAGGTCGTAGACCGCGATCGTCTTGCCGTCCTGCTTCTCCAGGCCATAAGCCAGAGCGGCCGCGGTCGGCTCGTTGATGATGCGCAGCACCTCGAGGCCGGCGATCTGGCCGGCATCCTTGGTCGCCTGGCGCTGAGCGTCATTGAAATAGGCCGGGACGGTGATCACAGCCTGGGTGACGGTCTCGCCGAGATAAGCCTCGGCGGTCTCCTTCATCTTCTGCAGGATGAAGGCCGAGATCTGGCTCGGCGAATAATCCTTGCCGCCCGCCTGGACCCAGGCGTCGCCATTGGCGCCCTTGACGATCGTATAGGGAACCAGCTCGGTATCCTTCTTGGTGACCGGATCGTCGAACCGGCGGCCGATCAGGCGCTTCACCGCGAAGATGGTGTTGTCGGGATTGGTGACCGCCTGGCGCTTGGCCGGCTGGCCGATCAGCCGCTCACCATCCTTGGTGAAGGCGATCACGGACGGCGTCGTGCGCGCGCCTTCCGCATTTTCGATGACCTTGGGCTTCCCGCCCTCCATCACGGCAACCGCGCTGTTGGTGGTGCCGAGATCGATGCCGATCACTCTTGCCATATCTGTTCCTCTTGGCCCCTCTAAAAAGCTGCACGGCCCGCGGCCCTTCTGGAAGCGACGCGCGAGCGTTTCGAAGGCGATATAGGAGGCGAAATTGTCGCGACAAGAAGTGCCGCGACAGAGAGTTGGCTGCGCAAAAAAATCGCGGCGCCACAAG
>JAYRLF010000545.1:0-2109 GCA_041905385.1 Allosphingosinicella sp. | reverse complement strand
CTCGCCGCGATCGCCGGGCTGGCCAGCGCCTCGCCGACTTCGGCGGTCCGGCCGAGCACGAGCAAGGCCTCGGCGCGGGTCGCAGCCAACCAGTAATCGAGCCCGGCGGCGACGGCTGGATCGGCGAGCACCTGCTCGGCCAGCGCGTCGGCTTCGTCGTGACGGTCGGCGAGCATCGCCAGCGTGGCGGCGTTGATGCCGGGGAATGAATCGCCGCTGTCGCGGTAGATGGCGAGATAGGCGTGGAAGGCACGCTCGATCGCCTGCTGCCGCTCCGGCCCGCCCGGCATCGCAAGCGCGCGATCCTTGAGCAGCCGCGCGCCGACCGCGCGCTCGTGCGGATCGTCCGAGCGCTCGAGGCCATAGGCCGCGAACAGCTCCATCGCCCGCTCGGTGTCGCCCATCCGCGCCAGCGCGAGCAATTGCTGGTGGCGGATCGCGCTGGATTCGTCGCCCTCGGCGATCGCCGAGACGGCGATGTCATAGGCGCCGATCAGGTCGCCCCGGGACAAGGCGGATTTCGCTCGATCGGCGGCCTGGCTCATTCCGCTTCTTATATGTGCCATGCTGCGCGAGACAATTGACGACAAAGTGCGACAAGCTTCTGCTGGCGCGGCCCTGCCCCTCAGCCGTAAGAGCGCGCCAATGGCAGACGAACCGCATATCCTGCTGGTCGACGACGAGCGCGACATTCGCGATCCGCTCGCGTCCTATTTGTCGCGCAACGGGGTGCGCGTGACCAAGGCCGAAAATGCCGCGGTCGCACGCCAATTGCTGTCGGCTTATGCGATCGACCTCGTCCTGCTCGACATCATGATGCCGGGCGAGGACGGGCTCAGCCTGGCCGGCTGGATCCGCGCGACCATGCCGACGCCGGTGATCCTGCTCACCGCCAAGGCGGAGGAGACCGACCGCATCGTCGGCCTCGAGATCGGCGCCGACGATTATGTCACCAAGCCGTTCAGCCCGCGCGAGCTGCTCGCCCGGATCAAGGCGGTGCTGCGCCGGGTCGGCGAGAATGGCGCGCTGGTGCGGGCGCCGGACACCGATAATTATGCGTTCGGCGACTGGATCCTGAAGTCGGGCGAGCGCGAGCTGGTCGATCGGGACGGCGTCGCCATTCCCCTCTCGACCGGCGAATATAATCTGCTGCACGCTCTGGTGACCCATCCGCGGCGCGTGCTGAGTCGCGACCAATTGCTCGACCTCAGCCAGGGCCGCGAGCTCGCCGCCTTCGAGCGCAGCATCGACAATCATATCAGCCGCCTGCGCAAGAAGATCGAGACCAATGCGTCCGACCCCAAGCTGATCAAGACGATTTGGGGCGGCGGCTACATGTTGGCCGCGGACGTGCGGAAACTGTGAACCGCTTTCTTCCGAAGAGCCTGATCGGCCAGATCGCGCTGGTGATGGCGGCGGCGATGCTGATCGCGCAGGCGATCAACTTCAGCCTGATCTTCACCGAGCGGGTGCGCTGGAGCCGCGCCCAGATCGAAGGGCCGCCGGTCAGCCGCTTCGTGCTCCAGGCCCAGCGCATCATCGCCGCGCCGCCGCACGAGCGGGCCGACCTGGTGGGCGAGCGGCGGCGCGGCCATTTCTCGCTCGACCGCGAAAGCGCGATCCCGGCCGGCGCGAGCGACGCGGCCCTGACCGAACGGCTGCGCGAAAGCGCCGCCAGCAACGGCCTCGCCCTGCGCGACGCGCGCGCCGCGTTGAGCAACCAGGTGCCGATCCCGCGCCTGGCCCGGGTCATCCACCCGCCCGGCGACGAGCAGATCTTGCGGCGCCACGCGAAGCATTGGCAGTCGATGCTGCTGTCGGTCCAGGTCCAGAACGGCGCCTGGGTCAATGGCCGGCTGCTGGTGCCGAAGCCCAATCCCTGGGTGATGGTGCGGCCGGCGATCGCGACCCTGCTCACCTATCTGATCATCCTGATCGCGATGGTCTGGGTCGCAGCCCGGATCGTGCGGCCGCTGCGCGACCTCACCGCCGCCGCGGAAAGCCTGCAAAAGGGATCGGAAGCGCCGCAAGTCGCGCCGCGCGGTCCCGACGATCTGCAACGCGCGCTGGTCGCGTTCAACGCGATGAGCGCACGCGTGCGGGCAATGC